>CAYMLT010000019.1:0-24284 GCA_964391265.1 uncultured archaeon | reverse complement strand
ATCCGCGTAGCCACGTCTGTACTGTATATTCAAATAATTCAATCTGATGAAAGTGCCTTGTTTGAACGGAAGGTCCATTTCTATTGGACCACCAACATAATCCTTGGTGTTGGCAGTTGTTGTGTAGAAATCTGCCACGGACGCCTTTTCGGAAGTAAACCTCTGTGAAACTGTAAAAATGGGTTTGCCAGTAGTATTTTGGGAGTCACTAAAAGCAGAAGGAGCTCCAAATCCTTGGCTACCTCTCGTCTGGCGCAGTTTTTCAGATTTGCTCGAAGCCAGATAAATACCGAACTTCTCAAGGTCTCTAGGAACCATACCTACTCCATTATCAAAACAGATGAACTCATAGACTTTGAATCCTTCCTCATCATCGAGTGGTATGAGATCAGGCATGAAGACTTCAGTCAGCTGCATAACCACAAGAGGTTCTCTCTTGTTTAGCAGCGTTCTAAAAGGCATAACGAATTTCCTAAATTGAGTAAGCCTATCATCTAGACTCTCCTTTTTTCTAGGAGGTATTTCAACATCCTTTCCAGCTCGAACGTCCTTCTCAAGCTTCTTACTGAGCGCGATTGAGTCGTACGTGGTTTCTTCAACCTTTTTCTTGATTTCCTCTACGACCTCAGGTTCTAGATAATCTGATAATCTCGGATGTGAGTCCGTCTTCCACCACCAGCTTTCGAGAGCATCAATTGCGTTGTCGAGAAATTCAATAGCATACTGCGTATGCTTATTGAGGCCGGTTTCAAAACCAACTAACTGGGTTCTTTTCCTCATGAATTTGGCAATTGTGCCTTGTTTGATATCGCCGCTACCTCCAGTAGAGGCTGGAGTGGAGTTGTTCTTCTTACTCAATTCTTTCACACCACAAGGTCTACAGTTCCATGATTGCAACAATGCCCTCCAAAAACGTCAAATTTCGCGTTCTAGGACGTGTTTGCATATATATGGGACTGTTAGAAAGTCATCTTTCTTTATAATAACGTTTTCCCGTAAATACCCCACTACGTATAATTTCAGTGGTTTCCAGCGATTTCAGTAGTTTCTGACAAAAACGCTTAAGTCAGCAGGTTTTTCCGCTAATGGGCTATTAAAAAAAAGAGGCGCATTTCTTGGTGGCTGATAGAATTGAGATTATTCCGATTCCAGGGATTCCGATTGTGAATGCAGGAGATGATATTGCTGAACTGATAATGAGGAGTCTTGAAGCAATGCCAATGAAACTCATTACAGACGATATTATTGTGATTGCGCATACTCTGGTATCAAAAGCGGAAGGCCGAGTAGCAGATGCCTCAAATCTATCAATCTCGAAGGAAGCTCAAGAGATTGCAGATGAAAATGGTTTTGACCCAGCTCAAGTCGAAACAGCCCTGCAAGAGAGCATTTTGGTTATGAGATCAAAACATGCACTAATCACACAAATAGAGAATGGCCACATATGCAATTTTAGCGGCGTTGATAGGTCTAATGCCCCTGATGGAAAATTCGTGCTCCTTCCAAAGGATTCGGACCATAGTGCCCAAAACATCCGAAAAGCGCTGAGCGATTCAACAGGCGCACAATTAGCAGTGATAATATCGGATACGGAGGGAAGGCCATGGAGAAAAGGAGCCATCAATATTGCTGTTGGGTGCTCAGGAATCAATGCGTTCAAACACAATGAGGGAAAGAAAGATCTCTATGGGCGAACGCTACACCATTCTTTAGTGTGCCAGATTGACCAAGTTGCATCAGCGGCAGAGATGATCATGGGTCAAGCAAATGAGGGTCTTCCTGTTGTTATTGTTAGAGGGTATGATTACGAAAAGGGAGAAGAAAATACTAAGGCAGTACACAGATCATCCAATGAAAATCTGTTTAAATAGAAAAAGAAAGGAACGAGGCGTATATTAACGCCTCAAATATCCCAATCAGGATTATACTTGGCTACCACATTTCCCGCAGAATTTTCCATCTGGAGGAACTGGATTACCGCAGTTAGTGCAGAAGCCTCCACCGCCTCCACCAGTACTAATTGTGGCAGTGAAAGTATCTCCGCCAGCAGTAGGAACTCTACCGCCTCCTTCAATTGGCGCACCGCATTTGGGACAAGCTGCAGCATTTCCAGCATTTGTTCCGCAATATGGACACTTACCAACATTTTGAGCAGATGTGATATTAGCGATGATAGAAGGAATTACCTTTCTCTGCTTGAACTTGAATTGCATGTTGCCACCTGATTTCAGCTCAACTACAAGTTTGTCGCCACTTTGAGCGGCTTGACTCACAGCCAACACAGGGATTGCAATGCTCTCAGTATTTCCATCTTTGTCTTTATTGTAGTATGAATCACGCGACCATGTTGAAATAGCTGCACCTACAGCTGCATATGATGCTAATCTACCAGCTCTCTGAAGAGCGTGTCCGCCAACACCGCCAATCTGGTGGCCAATGGCATCCACGGCAACACTGGCTGCAATTGCACCAGCAACAGCACCGAACTTCTTGACGCCACCCCATTTGGATGGTTTCTTAATCCAAACAAGTCGTATGTCAGTTAATTCAAAAGATCCATCATCATTATCGAACTCAACATCCTTCTCACGAACCATCTTTTTTTCGTGACCAAGAGTGTCTAGTCCGGAACCTGAATATGTAACGGTTAGAAAACCTGGACGCTCGCCCATTGTTAAACACCACCGTGTAGATGTTTTGTAAGAGTATTAATGTTGTTGCTTTGCATCCTAGAGAAATAAAGAGGAGAAGATGTGGTCGAGGAGTGAATTACTCCTGTTCCACCACCTTCTCGATTGTCGAAGCCGGTTGTTCGATGTCTTTGGCGAGAGGTTTCGGATGACTCAAACCATTGGCAATCATAAATACTCCGACGAGGGAGATTATTGCACAGAGAGTCATTGTTACGGGAAAACCTGCCGTAGGAATGAGCCATCCGAAGATTGCGATTTGGGGTATCGCTAACAAGACTGCAATAGTCGGAGATAGAGAGTACATACTATTGCGAATCTTATTGGGGATTACATCAAGCAACTCACGTTGGGTGAGAATCTCAGCAAAGCCACCGAAAATGCCGCATGAAGTGAATGTGATCGTCATCAGCAGCACTGGAAGAATACTAGAGACCGGTAACTGCATGATGACGATCTGAGTGTACGGAATGGTAAGCATCAATAGTTCAGCTCCGGTAGAGGCTGGTGGGAAGAAGAACATGATGGCCGCAAAAGCCATGTAGAAGACGAAGCCTGTACCTTGGAGGAGCCTAAATCGAGGAATCCACCTTTTTGGTTCAAACCTTCTGGACCAGACTCCACTTCGTTCCTGTTGGAAGATACCTGGAACAAAAAGGATAGTTCTAAAGCTGGACACTGCTACATCAGTGATTAGATAGCTGAAGTACATGGGAAATAGAAGGAGCTGACCCCAAACCATCCCGGCGCTCATCACCAAACATCCGCCAAGGATGATGTAGGTCACGTACTTATCACTTAAGAGAAAACTCACACCTTGCTTCAGAATGTTCGTGTATTCACTCATAGATGGTCTTTCTTTTCGTTCTTCGCGAACTTCTGGAAAGTCCTTTATAACTCTCATCACACCGAATGCAATTATTATGCACATCACAGCCTGTAATTGGAATACCCATGCCCGTCCTAGAACGACAGCCAGAACACTACCGGGGATCAAAGAGAGAGTTGCTATCACTTGAAACATCATCCCTACCTTGCCCCAGAACACACCGTATGCCTTCCGGTCCTCATCACCAGGCATAGCAGCGCGATAGTTGTTATCGAACCATGCGTTGAAAGCACCACTTAGCTGGGAGTTCCCAAATCCCATCATCATGTAGACTGCAATAACATACCAAAAGGGAGTTGTACTACTGATTATTGAAACCATTAAAAACGCCATACTGAATGATAAGAAAGCGGATGCGAGGATATATCGCTGACCAAGATAATCCCCCAGCGCACCTGTTGGATAATCAAACAATGTCTGAATAATCATCTCAATGACAATAAGAATACCCATCAAACTGAGACCTTGAATATAGTCACCGTTTCCAGCCCATTCTGCTACAAAAATCATAAAGAATGTCGTGCTCAGATTTATTGTCGCTGATACAATAGGCAGAAGAATAGTCAGGGTTTTACTCAACTGGAAGATCTTATCGTTTGCGTTTTCAAGACCAAAAAACCGCGCGATGAAGCTCATTCGATCACGCTCCATCGATAATTGTAAAATCGTTGGACAATCTCGGAAATTCTCGATTCACCAATGCTCATTGAATCAGTCAATTCATGAATTGCAGAACTGCCAGCTTTCATTATCTTTGCTCCATTTATCGTTAGGCTGGTCACTGCATATACTTGTAGTGAGGATTTGTGACCACATGTATGGCCACAATCTGACCACGAATCATTGGTAGAATCCGGCTTACAATTGGTCAATCGGGGAGCCACAGAATTCACCTTGCGACGGTCTTGTAAGCATAGGCAAGAGCACTTGTTGAAACGCCCTTCCTATTCGCCTTCAAGTAGGAATTTCGAGAGTTATCTACCAAAGCCATCAAGATTACCTCCGAAGGTAAGCCTGGACAATTGCGCGAGTTGATACAACACGAGTGTTGTGTTTCTTCAGGAGTCGAGTTTGGTTATTAGTTGCTAGAGCCATGATGTTTCACAAGTGTATGGACTCAGATTTAGTATATATACCAAAGCCACAAATGAGGGTCACAAAAAGGAGTCACAATATGTTACTATGACATAACATTTGGAAACAAACGCTTAAGAAACAGAATTTTCCTTCGCGGAGGATGAATCTTCTATAATCCAGCCATCCCGTGACTCTCTTCTGCAGTAGGAACACACTTCATAGAGAATATTGACAACAAGAGACAAAATCATCGCTGCGGGAAGCAATCTAGCTATGTACATCAGATCCATTGAGGAACCCGTATAGATCATTGGCAAAACGACCAACATCATTGTGACCAAAAAGAATGTAACTGACAATCTCACAATGAAAGATTTCTTTGGCTCCACCTAAGTTTGCATCCCGATTTTAATTGGATATAACAGGAGTATGCCATATAAGTTAGAGGTAGATTCTGAGTGAAAATGAAGGGAGTATTGTACGGATTGTGCTCCCTTCAGTTAACGATATCAATCAGAGATTAATTCCAGAGAAGCAGAGTCAACACCATACTGTGCAGCTCTCTCTGAAGGTTTTGGTTTATTCAAACCCTTCCTGATAATCGCTACAGCAATGATATTGATGAGTCCAATCATAACCAGTGTTGCTGGAAAACCTATGATCGGAATGAGCCATCCAAACAAACCAATTTGGGGCATTGCAAATATCATTGCAACGGTAGGTTGAAGCGAGTACATGCTATTTCGAATGTTATTGGGTATCACATCCAACATCTCACGTTGGGTGAGAATGTCTGCACATGAAGCTGAAACCATTGTCAGAGAGAAAGTCATGGCTATCAGAATAATGGGAATCACTGACTCAGAGGGGAGGGTCATAAAAACCGTGTCCGTGAATGGCAAAATCATTTCAAGGGAAAGACCTCCAGCTGTGGGAGGCGGGAAAAAGAACATGATTGCCGCAAATATGATGTAGAATGCAAATCCTCCAGACTGCATAAGCCTGAATCGAGGGATCCACTTCTTCGGTTCGAATCTTCGTGACCAGATTCCAGATCTCTCACGCGACACAACTCCGGGAGCGAATAAGAGAGTTCGATAGGATGAAACTGCTATATCGGTCAAAAGGTAACTGAAGTACATAGGAAACAGTATGAGGTTGCTCCAAACCATTACAGTACTAGTGGCCATCATGCTACCTATGATGACATATTTCACCCAAGGTTCATCAAGTAAGTAGCGGACACCTCGTTTGAGCAAACCGACATATTCGCGAGGAGAGATACTAGTGGTTCGTTCTTTTTTCTTTGCATCCTTGACCTCAGGTAGATCCTGGACCAAACGAAGGACTGCGAAAACAATCAATATGCAAAGAACTGCTTGCAACTGGAAAACCCATGCCCTTCCAAGAATGGAAGCAATGACTGCACCGGGAATCAATGAGAGTGTTGCTGCAATCTGGAACACCATTCCTACGCGCGCTTGGAATAGTCCGTACTGTTTTCTATCTGAATCAGCAGGAACTGCTACTCGATAGTTATTGTCAAACCAAGTTGCTAATGTACCGCTTTGTTGGGATTGTGCGAATCCTTGCAAAGCGTAAATGGCAATTAGCAACAGTAGAGACGCAGATGAGGTTACCATTGAAACAAGAAAGAATGCGATGCCATATGTAAGAAAGGCAGATGCAAGGACATATCTCTGCCCGACAAGATCAGCTAACGCTCCAGTTGGGTAATCAAGTAGTGTTGATACTGCCATCTGCAGAACAACAAGACCACCAACAATTCCAAGCCCCTGAATATAATCGCCGTCCCCGACAGCCTCTGCAACGAATATCATGAAGAAGGTGCTACTAATCATTAGTGTGAGCGAAAAGATAGGCATTAGGATTGACATTATTCGTGCTAGATGTAAGATATCATTGTTAGCATCGGATAGGCCAAAGAATCTCCTGGACACTTCCATTGTTAGCACCCATATGGTTTGGATGGATAGATATTATTATATAAGAGTTTGCTACACAAACCATTATGTATTACTTTCGTTTTATAAACCAATTGTTGTGAGTAGAAATGTTTCTTTTGTATACCGATATATATGTTTTTGATGATAGCAAATGAACGATGCGTCACACATATTACCCACCTAGCTCCGAGCCTGAAACAGATTCATCCACTTTTGGAGGAGAATGATATGGAAATAAAAAGGATAGCAGTACTTGGTGCTGGTCAGATGGGGAATGGCATTGCTCATGTATGCGCCCAAGCCGGCTACGAAGTCAAAATGAGAGATATTGACCAAAAGTTCATTGACAAGGGTCTCGCGACCATAAAGAAGAACCTCGATAGAAGCGTTACGAAAGAGAGAATGACTCAAGCAGAAGCAGACGAAGTTCTTGGGAGAGTCAAGGGAGTCCTTGACCTTAAGGGTGCTGTGAAAGATGCAGATCTAGTGATTGAAGCAATCCCTGAGATTGTCAAATTGAAACTTGATACATGGAGGGAAGTGGACGAAGCTGCTCCAGAGCGTGCAATTCTCGCTTCAAACACATCAAGCATCAGTATTACCCAAATGGCCGCAGTAACGAAACGCCCAGAGAAATTTATTGGCATGCACTTCTTCAATCCAGTTCCTGTGATGGGATTGGTAGAGATAATCAAAGGGCAGGCAACTGATGCTGCCACAGTCAAGGTGATTGAAGATGTTTCTCACAAGGTTGGGAAGAAAACTGTTTTAGTTAATGAAGCTCCAGGTTTTGCAGTAAACAGATTGCTTGTTCCAGCATTACTTGAAGCTGTATTCGCCATCCAAGAAGGCGTTGCTACCGTGGAAGACATGGACTTAGCAATTAAACTGGGTTTGAATTGGCCAATGGGACCATTGACATTAGCTGATTTTGTTGGACTTGACACGATGCTCTATATCGCAGATTATTTCGTAGATGAATTCAAGGACAGCAAGTATAGAGCCCCCGCATTGCTCAGAAAAATGGTCCGTGCAGGATGGGTAGGCCGCAAAGCGGGGATGGGATTCTACGATTATTCCGGCGAGAAGCCTGTGCCAAACAAATTCTAGTATCTTCATCTAAATGGGAAAGTCTGCAATGCAGATTTTCTCCAGTCTTTTTCTTTTCACGCTTAACCAAGATTCTTTAGCAATTATGCGCATTTGCTAGAGGTGGTTAGAATGAAGTTCAAAGAAAGTCATTACATCGGTTTTGATGGTGTTAAGATGCATATGTCAGTCTGGCACCCTGATGACGAGAAACCCCGAGCACTTCTAATTGCAATTCACGGTTTAGGTAGTCATGGATATACTCTCAAGAGCATTGGCGAATACTTTTCAGAACGAGGGTATGCAGTATTCGCACCGGATATGAGGGGGTTTGGCCACTATTCGGGCCTCAAGGGTCATGTCATGAGTTTTGATGAGTATATCGAAGATATGTACAACATAGTTATGCAAGTAAAAGATCAATACCTCAATAAACTGACGTTTCTATTTGGACATTCATTAGGAGGCCAGCACGTTATTCGTTATGTCGCTACATATCCTGAAGCGGTCGATGGAATGATTCTATCCTGTCCAGCAGTGTCCGTGCAAATGTCCACTCTGTACTATGTTTTTGGATGGATTCTCTCAATACTAAATGTCAAGAGGTACATTACCCTTGACCGTGGAAAACCAACTCATGATCCAGAGGCACTCAAGGAAATGGAGGAGGATCCTCTAGGATTTGATTCTATAACTCCAAGGTTTGGAATTGAGGGAGTAAAAGGTGCGAAAAGAGCTATGACTAGCGCTCGTGAAATCATGCTGCCTGCATTAGTTCAACAAGCAGGAGATGATAAGAATGTTGATCCGGAGAAGACCAAAGAGTTTTTCGAAAAGTTGGCTTCTCCGGACAAGACATGGCGACTCTATGAAGGTCTCTATCATGGACTGCATCAAGAAATACAAAAGGAAATGGTCTTCAGAGATATGGAATTATGGCTGGATAAAAGGCTCCCAGCCTAATTCTCTATTCTATCTCTGAAGTGTCCGAATATCTTGTGGGGTGGTATTAGGAAGGCAGGAGTACATGTTATCAGAATCAATGCCCAATCCGCTAAGTCAAGCGGGACGGTCTCAAATAGAGGTTGCATGAATGGAACATATATTGTCGCCAAAGTGAGGACAGCTGACAGGAGTACTGCTGCAATGAGCATCCTTGATTCGCGAATTGATGTTTTCCAGATGGGATTGTATTCATCTCTGCAATTCCATACAAATAGAAGCTCAAACACTACAACGCTTGCAAAAACATTTGTTCTTGCGTGGATGAGTATTAGATCCCATGTCCATCCACTTGGAGCGAGAGCAGTTCGCCACTCAGCATCGGTCAATAGTGGAGCAGTTATTCCCGGAATGACTCCACCACTCAACTCCCAGAGAGAGAAGAGGAATACTGTAGTCGAAGCAACGAATGCCGCAAAGCCAGCCACGAGAATAAAAGCGATCATTCCCCTGTCCATCATTTTTGCACCAGGCTTTCGGGGACACCGATTCATAACGCCTTTTTCGGGCGGATCGACACCTAGAGCTAGAGCAGGAAATCCATCAGTTGCTAAATTCAGCCATAGGATCTGGATTGCGGTGATTGGCAATGGCAATCCTATCATGATTATCGTGAATACCAAAAACACCTCATCAAAGTTTGCTGCCAAAAGAAAGCGAACGAACTTTCGGATGTTTGAGTAAATTTCCCGGCCCTTTTCAACGGCAGTCACAATGGTTGCAAAATTATCATCTGTGAGAATTACATCAGACGCTTCTTTAGTCACATCGGCGCCTCGGATACCCATAGAAATACCAACATCCGCAGCCTTGACAGCAGGAGCATCATTTACACCATCCCCAGTCATAGCAACAACCTGATTCGAGTCCCTCAATGCTCTTACGATCTGAAGTTTGTGCTCAGGGGCAACTCTAGCAAATACATGGCAGCTATGGACACATTCCTTGAACTCATCGTCCGTCATCTCGTCAATCTCAGCGCCAGTTAGAACCTTATCATTTCGTTCAATCAGACCAACAGAGTATGCTATTGCCCTTGCAGTGAGATTATGATCACCGGTAATCATAATTGGTCTGATGCCAGCCTTCTTACAGGTCTTTATGGCATCTTTAACCTCGTTGCGAGGAGGATCAATCATTCCAACAAGACCAACAAAAATTAGGTTCTTCTCAACCTGTTCTGGTTCCCACTCAGGGATTTCCGAGGCTATGGGTTTGTATGCAAGAGCTAATACTCTGAGAGCGCTCTCTGCGAATTCTGCATTCACATCAAGAATCTGCTTTCGGTCCTCATCAGTTAGTGGTCTATTCTGTCCCTCAATATAAATCTCAGAACATAAACTGAGCAAGATTTCAGGTGCACCTTTTGAGAATCCATAGTATCTACCAGAAGCATCAAGTGCAATCGAAGTCATACGCTTCCTAGCTGAATCGAATGATATTTCAGAGATTTCCCTGTACGCCTGAATAGTTTTGGAATGTGGTATTCCAGCCTTCTCTGCTGCAACAAGTAATGCACCTTCAGTTGGGTCCCCAACAATGGCCCAGCTGGCTTTTCCAGAGGGATCAGGTTGAAGCAGAGTATTACTGCAAAGCTGACCAATTTGGAGCAAGCGAGAGAGATTCGGGTCAGATGCCGGATTAATCTCAGAGCCCTGGTAAGTGAATTTGCCTTCTTTAGTGTATCCAGTTCCGGATATATCAACGACTCTGGCATCAGTATATAGGACCTTCACAGTCATCTCGTTTTTTGTAATTGTTCCTGTTTTATCTGAGCATATAACCGTGGTCGAGCCAAGTGTTTCAACGCTGGGTAATCTTCGAACTATGGCGTTTTCTTGCACCATGCGTTGCACACCAATCGCCAGAGTGATTGTCACAACCGCGGGTAATCCTTCTGGAATCGCAGAAACAGCTAGTGCAATTGCAGCCATCAGCTCTTCAACTAAGTTGTCAGACACGTCACGTAGTACTTCTGCGGCGAATACTAGGATCACCAAGAAAATGATTAGAGTGCCAAGCTTCTTTCCAAGATCATCCAAATCAATTTGGAGAGGTGTCATTTCCTTGTCGCTTTCTTGAACCATTGTAGCAATCTTACCAAATTCCGTCTGCATGCCAGTAGAAGTAACAATAGCCTGTCCTTTTCCAGCAGAGATTATGGTTCCTTGGAAAACCATATTCTTCATATCACCAACAACAGGACGGGTTAGATGAAGAGCATCGGTTATTTTTCGCACGGCAATCGACTCTCCAGTCAAAGGAGCCTCATCTGCAGAGAAGCCCATTGCAGAAACAACACGTGCGTCTGCGGCTACCTTGTCGCCTGATTCAAGAGCAATGAGATCACCTGGAACCAGATATTTAGATTCTATTTCAGTCCAAAGACCATCTCGCATGACTCTTGCACGAGGTGCAGCCATCTCTTTAAGTGCCTCTAGGGCTTGTTCAGATTTGTACTCCTGAACAAAACCAAAAATCGCATTGAATATCACAATAGAAGTTATCACTATTGAATCAATGAATTGACCTTCCTCATGTGAGCCGGGCATAATTGCTGTCGTTAAGGAAATAATGATTGCAATAATCAGAATAATTACCATGGGATCCAAGAATTGGTTTATGAACATTCGGAGAGGACTAATACCTCCGGTTTCTACCAATTCATTCAGACCATGCTTTTCCAAACGTCGTTCTACCTCATTTGTAGAAAGTCCCACATCAGAGGTTTCGAGTTTGTTTTTGACATAATCAGTATCGTTGGCGTACCAAGAATCGTTAGCCATTTTATGCTTTCCTTAGTCTACTGTGATTTGAGCGCAAATTTTTGTAAAGAAATACCTTTCGATTAATGACCTTTCGCAGGAGACGTTTCGAAAATATTAAGTAACGAGCATTATCGAGAGCAGTCAATTCAAAAGAAAAGCACAATGGGGAATATCCATGACAGAGAAGAGCAAGTATAATTTCAAATGCTTAGGTCAAGAATGTGAAACACAAGCATGCCATACTCGCAGCCAAGTCCGTGTAACAATCGGTGACCTCTCCCGATGGACGTCGCAAAATCAACTCAACTATGTTCTTGGGGGAGTAGGTATTTTTCCCGACACAGATGACAATAAAATGCTCACCATGGCCATTTTTCCAAAGCCTTCGAAGAGCGACCCAGAGAAAAAAGGATGTATGTTCTATAATGAAGAATCAAAGAGCTGCAATATTGCATACTTTAAGCCAATTTCTTGCCGGACCTATCCTTTGGAGTACGATGGTAGCAAGTACTATGTGAGTGACAAGAACTGTCCTGGTGTGGGTAAAGGCGAGGTCACGAAAGAATCATTGAAGGAAGCAAAGGAGCTAGCAGAACAAGACTATAACGAGAGAATGACAACAAGACATGTCCTCCCGGCTTTTTACAACGTAATCATGAATATGATTGCTCTACAAAACCAAGTTGCAATGGGAGCGCTCTCTGAAGAAGATAGGCAGGCCTTGGAAAAGATAATGGAGAAGACAAAACCAGAGGACATAGCTCCGGAAACTTCAGATCTGAAGACCGACGAAGCTCCTAAAGAAGGAAACTCAGAAGAATCAGACGTCAATAATGAACAGGTCGCGGGGGGAGAAAGTTAGGACTTCCGCGCCATCATCCGTAATTGCAACAAGGTCTTCAATGCGAATCCCAAACTTGCCTTCCTGATAGATACCAGGTTCGACGCTGTGGGTCATCCCAGGGGTCAATAGCTGAGCATTACCTCGTATGATATACGGAGGTTCATGGACTTCTAACCCAATTCCGTGTCCCAACCTATGGGTGAATTCATCACCATATCCGGCTTCTTCAATAATCCTTCTGGCAATTCCATCTGCAGCACCACAAGCAATGCCGGGTTTCAAACGCTCTAGCGCTGTTTCTTCAGCAAGCCTAACAATAGAGTGTACTTTCTCCTGTTCAATAGTCGGACCCCCGACGACACCTACTCGGGTCATATCTGTGTTATAGCCGTCTATCGAGCACCCACAATCCATGAGTACTATGTCACCTTCCCGTAAATCACGTTCCTCAGATCTTGCATGGGGAAGGGCAGTTTTTTCTCCAAACTGCACTGCCGCAAAAGTTTGAGATGCCCCGTGTGAAGCAATCTCATTTTGCACAATCAGCTGAACTTCTTTCTCTGTCATGCCTACGGTCGCAGATTGAAAAGCTCTCATTACCGCCTTATCTATAATGTGTCCAGCACGCTTCATCATATCAATCTCCTCTTGACTCTTGATCAAGCGCATGCTCTCCAGATGAGGAGTTAGTGTGGCGGTTTTCTGAAACCCTCCAATTGCTCTTTTAATACTCCAGTATATTCCCAAAGGCAGTTTTTCATCAAACATAACATTGAATCCATCTGGTTTTGAACCAACAGCATCAGCAAGAATTGCGTAGGGATTTTCATCCTCATTCCATGGAAGGAACTTGGAGATCCATGTGTTATTCGCGTGATCTGACACCTCAAACGATGGAGCGATAATTTGAGGCTCTACATTGGGCACCACAAGTAATGCTACTAAACGTTCATGCATCTGATACGATGAACCAGTAAGGTATTGGTATCCTGGAGAGGGTGTTAGTATGGCAAAATCTGCAGAGTTCTTCTGAAGAACATGCTCTATTTCATCTAATCGTCGCCTGTATACACTTTTCTCTAGCATTTGGCAGCTCTCACTGATACTGCCTTATTCTATCACTTCCACATAACCGTCTCGGTTGATTACTAGAAAAATACAGCAGCACCGAGAATACAGTTAATAAGAGCCCAAGGTCGGCAACCAAAAGAATCAAGGAGAGCTCTTCGCCTTGTCTAACAACGAAGATACCAGCACAGCCGACAATCCAAGAATGCAAAATCGGAAACTACCTGCTAGTGTGTATCTTGTTGGTGCCCTTACTCAGTTTGCACTAGGGATGCATTCACCATTTCTCAATACTTACCTCCTAGATATGGGTGCAAACTATGCAGAACTCGGAACATTTCGTAGTGTAGGTAACATCGCACCAACAATACTTCAACCGATATGGGGAGCATCTTCCGATAAGGCAGGACGAACGAAAGCATTCGTAGCATTTGGCACAATGACGGGGCTCTTCATGGTGCTACTTTTCCTATGGGCGGAAACTCCAATACACATGATAATCATGTATGGAATTCAATCGGTCCTATTCAGTATTCAAATTCCGACTTGGCAATCACTAATCGGAGGTTTGATGGGGGAGAAGAATCGAGGTGATGAGCTCGGTAGACTAGGGATGGTAGTTAATGTTGCATCCCTCATAGCAACGCTGTTTTCAGGTTTCATTGCAGGTTTTCCAATTCTAATTCCAGCGTTCCGAGGAGCTTTAGGAAACCTCGGATTCATTCTCTTCCCAAGTGTTGAAGCATGGAGAGAGGCGTATTATCTTCCATTCTACATAACAGCACTAATAGGAATAGCTGCTTCGCTGCTCTCACTTAAAATTCGAGAGAACCCTCGAGAAACGAAAGAGCGCCGAAAATTTCCACCTATGCTTGAGCTTCTTTCTAGACCAGGAGATTTCAGACGGTTTTCCTTCGTGGCGGTCTTCTTCTCCTTTGCTATGTCTATGTCGTGGCCATACTTTATTGTTGTACAAAGAGATTGGCTAGGAAATACGTTGTTTGAGATTGCTATTGCCTCGGCGGTGATGACTATTTCCATTGTAGTCTTCACCATACCCTTTGGTAGATTGAGCGATCGAGTTGGCAGAAGACCTCTCATTCTCTTGGGAAGAGGCTTGTTGTTCTTAATTCCAATGATGTATGCCTTTTCAATCCCAATATCTGATTTTCTGAACATCCCGGGAGTTTGGGTCATCTATTTCGCTAATATGATTGCAGGTTTTTGTACTGCCTCAGCAGCTAATGCAATTACTGCATACATCTATGATATTGCACCCGAAGAGGAAAGAGGCGCACACTTGGCGGTATACAACACTTTCACCGGAATTGTCCTACTGCTAGGTTCTTTAATTGCAGGCTTCGTGGGTGAAGCTTTCGTGCCGCTCATTGGTAACTACATGGCTGTATTCTGGATGCTAATGACTAGCTCTATTCTTCGGTTCTTCGGATCCTTTTTTTATCTCATGGTCAGAGAACCCAGAACATATTCATCTAACCTCTGGAATGAGCTTCGCTTACTCGTACCTAATAGAAGGCATGATGCAGATGCCTTGCGTCAACATTGACAGACAGACTTAAACCCTTCAAGGCAAGACATCCTGCCACTCACGAGAGAGGTTGAACTGCTTGAAGAAAGCACATAGCTTTGAAGAAGGGTGGAAGGTTGAGATGAGAAGAGGCCTTCTTCAATATGCAGTTCTTGCCATTGTTAGACACTATGAAATTGGGATCCATGGATATGGCATCGCACGGGAACTGGATGAAAAAACTGAAGGGCTTCTCGAAGTTAAAGAAGGTACCCTCTATCCAATTCTCCATAGATTACGGAAGGAACGTCTACTGAATGTGAGAAAGGAGAAATCAGAAGCGGGACCTGAAAGAAAGGTCTATGTTTTGACTGGAGAAGGGGACCGGGTTTACCGAGAACTCTCTGTGATTTTAGGTAATTACTTTGAGAAACTGGAGGCCTTAAAGGAATGACTTACGATGAAGTTGACCGAGTTATTAGTGATTATTTGAAGAGTGTAGCGCGCAAACTACCTGACTCCTTTGAAACGGATGATATGCTCGATGAAATTCGTGTGCATATTTTAGAATCACTTCGCGACAAAGCCGATAAAAATCCCGACCAGGAGAGATTGGTTTTGGCCAAAGATGTACTGGATAATCTTGGAGATCCGGAGGATATTGTAGCTGAATGGGGAAAAGCTCAGGAATTTGATGACGAGGAGGAAGATCAAGACAGCAATTTCATTCGAGCTGTTATGAAACAGACATTAGCACTTGTTGTCATTGTTGCCGCAGCATGGTTCGTATCAACAATACCCAACAGCATCGTAGACTTCTGGCCTGCTCTCATTATTCTCTTGGTCTTTTTTGTTGCCGAGTACTTTCTGAGATCTTGGCAGAAGGATGAATCATCAAAGATTGAAGCTGACCTCGATAGGAAACGCTAATGACTTAGTTATGCCATGCAAATCACATGGTATTCGAAACAGTATACTTCCCAGAAGCCTCAGCTACGCACACGAACAATGTTCTTGAAGTAGTTAAAAGATACTTGGAAGTCGACAAAACAATCAAGCATATCGTCGTTGCAACAACAGAAGGAGCTGTTGGAGAGATTTTTTCCAGAGCCCTATCAGAAGTTCGGGTTATAGTAGTATCACATCATACAGGATTCAAAAAACCCAACTTCAATGAACTTGATGAGAATAAGAGGAATGCAATTGAAGAAGCTGGAGCAACGATTCTGACAACTACTCATGCATTTGCAGGAGTAGCAAGGGGAGTTAGAAATGCTCTTGGAACGTATTCACCAACTGAGATTATTGCCTATGCGTATAGAACATTCGGACAGGGTACAAAGGTCTGCGCAGAAATCGCAATGATGGCAGCAGATGCGGGACTTGTTCCTGTGGATCAAAATGTAATCTGTGTTGGTGGATCAGGAAGAGGAGCAGATACGGCATGGGTAATCAGACCAGCAAACACAAACAAATTCATCGAGCTAAAAATGAGGATTTGCTTGTGCAAGCCAGTTTCCTTCTAGAGACCCTCTTGTTCCAGATTCTCAAGGGCAATCTTCTGCTCCTTACTCAATTTGCTAGGAATGTCGATTTCCACTCGAACCAATTGATCGCCCTTGCGACCATTATTGGCATGTACGCCTTTCTCTTTCATCCTAAGGACTGTACCGCCTCGGGTTCCTTTCTTCACCTTCAGCTTGCTAGTACCCCACATCGTTTGAACTTCCATATCTCCTCCCAATACCGCCGTTGTGAAGGGGATGTCCAAATCCAAGAAAACATGAAGGCCTCTACGAATGAACGTGTCATGTTGGTCCACACTGAAAACAACCAACAAATCACCTGGAGGGCCACCACGAGGTCCTGCATTTCCTCCACCTCGAATACGTTGTGACATCCCATCTTCAACACCCGGTGGTATCGGAAAATTAAGAGTGACACGAGAGCTTTCAAGACCTGATCCTTTGCACTTCGTACAGGGGGTTTCTATCCGCTGTCCCAGTCCCTGACAAGCGGGGCATGTTTGTGAAACCCTCATGAATCCTCCCATAGTCTGCATGACTTGGCCACGACCACCACAAGTGTTGCATCGTACCGGAGAAGTTCCAGCAGCGGCACCACTTCCGGCGCATGTTTCACATTTGACCTTCCGAGTTATCGCAATTTCCTTGTCAACACCAAAGAACGCCTCTTTGAAGGTGAGAGGAATGGTAAGCCGCAGAGATTCTCCTTGGGGAGGTCCTCGTGAGCTACGCTGAGAACCCATTCCACCTCCAAAACCAAATCCCCTGAAAATCTGGTCAAAGATGGAGCCAAAGCCATCCATGTTGATACCTTCAAAATCCGCAGTACCATATCGATCGTATTTCGCTCGTTTATCTGGGTCACCTATTATGTCATAAGCTTCATTCACAGACTTCAGTTTCTCTTCAGAAGCTTTGTCAGTGGGATTTCGATCGGGATGAAGTTCCCTAGCTAGCTTTCTATATGCCTTTTTGATTTCTTCTTGGGTGGCACCACGGCTAACGCCAAGAATCTTGTAGTAGTCATCAACAGCCAAGGAACATCACCGATTGGGATTCTACTCTACATCCTCAAAGTCCACATCGACTACATCTTCTTCAGATGTGTCCTTCTGAGTTCCTGTTCCGGGACCACCTGCCTGAGACGGATCAAAACCCATCTGCGACGGATCGAATCCCATCTGTGAGGGGTCAAATCCTCCTCCCGGTTGTCCTTGTCCACCGTATGCTTTTTCAGCAATCTTATGGAGGGCCTTCTCAAGTTCAGTTGTACCTGTTTTCAACTTCTCATAATCCTCAGCCTCAAGTGCGGATTTCAAAGACGCCATTTTTTCATTTGCTTCTGTTTTCATGTCGTCAGGAATCTTATCAGCCATATCGGCAAGAACCTTCTCAGTCTGATAGATCATGTTGTCGGCTTTCACCTTGATCTCAATCTGTTCTGTTCGCTTCTTGTCCTCTTCAGCATACTTCTCTGCGTCATTTACCATTCTATCCACATCAGAATCAGAAAGGTTAGTAGAAGCAGTTATTGTGATTGATTGAGCATTCCCTGTTGCCTTATCTTCAGCTTTCACATTCACAATACCATTTGCATCAATATCAAAAGTTACTTCTATTTGTGGTACCCCTCGGGGTGCCGGAGGAATTCCAGTTAGTTGGAATTTCCCTAGTGTCATATTATCATTTGCTAGAGGGCGCTCACCTTGTACCACATGAATATCCACTGCTGTTTGATTAGGTGCAGCGGTAGTGAATATCTTGCTCTTCTTTGTTGGTATTGTAGTATTACGTTCAATAAGAGGTGTAGCAACTCCATGAAGCGTTTCAATACTTAGTGTGAGAGGAGTAACATCAAGGAGAAGAATGTCAGTACGATCTCCTGCTAGAACACCTGCCTGAGCTGCAGCACCTAGAGCTACGACTTCATCAGGATTAACACTCTTGTCGCCTTCCTTTCCAAACATGGCACGAATGACACTCTGAATCATAGGCATCCTTGTCGCACCACCTACCAAGAGTATCTTCTGAATTTGTTCCGGTTCCATTTTGGCGTCAGAAAGAGCTTGTCTAATAGGACCGATAGTAGCCTGAACAAGATCCTCAGTCATTTTCTCAAAGACGGATCGTGATAGGTCGAAACTAATATGCTTGGGTCCGGATTGATTAGCAGTGATATATGGAAGGTTGATGTTTGTTTGCATCACTGTTGATAATTCGATTTTCGCTTGCTCTGCAGCATCCCTGATTCGTTGCATAGCAGGTAGATCTTTTGTGATATCCATCCCGGTATCTTTATTGAACTGCTCAACAATCCACTTGATGATTCTATTGTCCCAATCATCGCCTCCAAGTTTTGTGTTTCCGCTGGTAGATAGAACTTCGTAGACAGTTTCACCATCTGCTCCGCCTATGTCCAAGATACTAACATCAAATGTACCTCCACCAAGATCAAACACGAGTGTCATCAGTTCCTCACCTCGTTCAAGATTGTAGGCAAGGGCAGATGCTGTTGGTTCGTTAACAATCCGCTCAACTTCAAAGCCAGCAATGAGACCTGCGTCTCGTGTGGCTTGTCTCTGACTATCATTGAAATATGCAGGAACTGTGATAACCGCCTTTTTGATTTCTTCGCCCAAGAATGCCTCTGCATCCTTTTTCATTTTGGAAAGAATCATGGCGGATATCTCTTGAGGTGAATATTCCTTATCGCCAATTTTCACCTTGTAATTTTCACCCATATGCCTCTTAATCGACCGAACGGTTCGGTCAGGCATGGATACTGCTTGTCGTTTTGCTAATTCACCCACTATAATTTCACCTTTGGAAGTGATTCCAACTACGGAAGCAGTAAGCCGCTTCCCCTCTGCATTTGGAATTATGGTGGGCGTCCCACCTTCCATATAGGCGATTCCACTGTTTGTTGTTCCCAGATCAATTCCTACTACTCTTGACATTTATCATCACCATTTTTCTCGGCTGGTTCATTATCATTTCTAAGTTCTTCTATATGCTCATCTGAATCGGTTACATTATCAGTTCCATTGTCTGCAGGTACGGGTTCGATATGTCGATTGACACTCACCATCGCTGGGCGAAGCACTTTTTCACGAATCATATACCCTTTTTGAAATTCATGAACTACAATTCTATCAGGTAAGGATTCGTCTGTTACTGTTTGAATTGCATTCTGATAGTACGGGTCGAATTCCTTTCCTACTGAATTTATTGGGCGTACATGTTCATTCGTAAGGATTTTTTCCAATTGTTTATGGATAGCCTGAATGCCAGATTTGGCGGATTCTGGATCAGCCCCGAAGTCAACTTCGATTGCTCGCTCGAGATTATCTACAACTTCAAGAGCTTTCAGAATGATACTTTCACTGGCAAAGCGTGCCGCTTCATCGTAACGAGCACTCATCCTTTTTCGGTAGTTGTCAAACTCTGCTTGAAGCCGGAGATATTTATCTTCGAGGATTGCTAGTTCTTCTTCAGAGGAGTATATGTCACCTACAATTTCCTCGATTTTATCATCATCAAAATCAAGAGAACCCTCTGAAGATTCATTACTATCTTCAGAGTTGTCCGAAGTTTCCTTTTTGTCGTCATTTTCCTCGTTCATTGCAAACAAACACTGCCTGTTACCGACTAATCTGCTGACAATCACATAGAGAAACGTGTCGAGTCAATGCGACATAGCATATTACATGCTTGGGGGATTCCCTCGGTGACTCCAACCATTTTGCTTATGGAAAGTAGAAAAAGCTTTCGACATGTCCACAAATCTGCTGGCATGACTTTGAATGACCCAAAACAACAAAAGACGCAAGGGCATGGTGCTAAAGTGAGATGAACGATAGAACACTAATCGACCAAGCAAGAGAGATTGTAGTCAATGCATCCAGGATTTCTGCATTTACTGGAGCAGGAATAAGTGTCGATTCAGGAATTCCGGACTTTCGCTCTGAAGGTGGCCTCTGGGAGAGATATGATCCACATGAATATGCAACATACGACAGCTTTCTAGTTGATCCTTCTAAGTTTTGGACAATGGGTCAGGAGCTTGCAGAAGTCATCTTGAAAGCTGAACCAAATGCTGCCCACATTTCACTTGCACATTTAGAAAAGGTAGGCAAACTAGTGGGGATAATTACTCAGAATATCGACAATCTTCATCAATCAGCTGGAAGCACAAATGTAATTGAGATTCATGGGAACTACCTTCGCGCACACTGCATGGAATGTCAAGAAGAATATGTGGGAGAAGCAATTCATCGGAGAGTTGTTGATGGTGAAATTCCTCCCCTTTGTGACAAGTGCGGAGGCGTCTTGAAATCTGAGGCAGTCCTCTTTAACGAACCGCTTCCTCAAGATGCAATGGAGAAGGCAACATCACTATGCAAGAATACTGACCTAATGCTGGTTATTGGCACAAGCCTGTCCATTTACCCTGCAGCCTTCCTTCCTCAATTGGCAAAGAATTCAGGAGCCAAGATTATTCTCGTCAATCTTGAAGGTATCAATAGGGATAATGTTGCGGATGTTGTACTAAGAGGCAGTTCTTCAGAAATTCTACCTCAGATAGTTGAATTTTAGGGTAACAATGGAAAGAAAACCCATGAGTAAACAGCAAGCCCTCCGGGAATTAATATTACACCAAGAAAGATGAAGAAAGCTCCCAGAAAGTACTGATTGCGATCCATCACCCACAGTCCAAGATATGAATAACCATATGATGCAACGCAAGCTGCAAAACCGAGTACTATTACAGGGGCAAGAGGGAATGCGATACTGAGAAATCCACCAGCTTGTGTCCAGAGAACGCCAATATTCACAATGACGAAAAACCCTCGAACGGCCAAGTAAATAATAATTGATACGATGAGACCGACCTGCGAAAAAGTCAATTTTGCTGATAAACTCATAGTAACCAAGTATGCACGGCAGGGCATTCTAATTATCCTTCCGATAGGCAAGAACTTGATAAGCACCAATGAATAGGTCTAAGAGTAATGAAAAACATCCCTTGGTCTATTGCTAGCGTTGCTCAGCTTTCCATTCTTCTAGAAGTCAGTTCGCCCAAGCCAGGTAATGTAAATCGTCTTCGTCAGTTCTCTGACACTAGCTATCGACACTTTCTGGCAAGTGCAGCATTAATGGGAAGAGGATTGCACCTTGCAGGTATTAAGGGAGCGAAGCTTGCCAGAATAGAAATCCCTCCTAATAGAGTGGGAATCGGGGAATTGATTTTGGAATGTTCGAAGGATGTATTTGGTGGCTTGAATCAGAGCAATACCATTTTGGGAACAATCCTGCTCTATATTCCCATTGTCATTGCCGCAGCCGCGACTCTAGAAGAAGAAAAGGCATTTGACAACGAAAAACTACGGAAATGGATACATACTCTTCTTGACAACACAACAGTCGAAGATACGCTCGGTGTATACCGAGCTTTCCACCTTGCCAATCCAGGTGGGCAGAGAAATAAAGAAGAACAGACTTGGACCAATATCCATGACCGATTTGATATTGACAATCCCAAAGTACTTGATAACATCAAAGATGATAACCTAACCCTTCAAAGACTCTTTCAACTCTCTGCAGAAGTTGAACCTCTAAGTAGAGAATGGTCGAATTATTTTAAACTGACATTGGGAGAGGTTTATCCATACCTGAGTGATCATGTTACCAACCTGGAGGATATGGAAGAGGGCATAGTTAGAACCTTTATCTGGCTTCTATCAATGCAGCCAGATGGCTTAATCATTAAGAAAGCCGGCCTGGAGAAAGCGAAGGAGATTCAAGAAATAGCTCAAGAGGTCATTGAATCAGACAGCAATGGATCAAGTACTGAGGAGCTACTCCAAGACCTTGATATCATACTTCGTTCCGATGGTAATACATACAATCCAGGAACAACAGCGGACATGGTTTCAGTTGCGATTCTTTTGAAGCTGCTAGATATGACTTGGAAATCTTCCTAGGAAGGAACATCCAATATCCCTGAAAATACAATGAGAGCCAATATTATTAGTAGCACACCTGTAGGAATCAGCATAACAAATCCCTCCATCCTCTTAACTTTCCGCACTTCATTCCTAGGTCCAAACCAATAACCGAAAAGAAGTAGTACTCCTAGGACAATCAAAGTAACAGCAAATCCCTCATGCGGCATTGTTTCACATCAATTATGGAGAAATCCGTGATGCTTCTTAACTTTGACGGAACGAAATACTGCGTAAACTAAGAATCCCTAAGAAAATTACATAAGAACCTGGCGAAAGACATGTTCATATTTCATGCGTAGTTCTCTTGCAGTGTCTTCATTTGCCAAATAAAGTGGCTGACGCATATCACTAAGATTAGGAATCTTCCTACACAAGTCTTGACCTACAAGTTTTCTCAAAGCGAAAGAAACGGTACGGGGTGCTAGATCCACTTTATTGCTTATATCCTTGGGTGTCATCGGTCCGTCGTTCGTTAGTCGGTCCAATACGATTATGGCACTGCGTGGGAGCTCAAAGCTTGACATCTTCACCGTTTCTTCACCCGTGTAGTGTAGTAGTCAGTACTGACTCTTCGAGTTAGTTACTCTTTGTGTAATATAAGGGAACGGGTCACCGCATATGCCTCCAGAATTGAGTATTTACTCAATTTCAATACAATTGAATCATGCGATACGCTTTTCCCCGACATCAAACATGGATGAAATTGTGTTGAATGATGGTCGAGAGAATTTTTGTAACCAGGAAACTTCCAGGTTCTAGTTTAGAGAGGCTAAAGGAACAGAATGAGGTGGATGTCTGGACAAATGACACCCCACCTACAAAAGCGGAGATGATTAAAAGAGCAAAGAATTGTTCGGGAATGATTACGTTACTTTCTGACAGAATAGACCGTTCCCTTCTAGAGGCATTGCCGGGATTGAAAGTCATTGCACAATATGCAGTAGGGTATGACAATATAGACATCACCGCTGCCACAGAACTAGGCATCTTGGTCACCAACACACCAGGAGTTCTAACAGAAACAACTGCAGACCTTGCTTGGGCGCTCATAATGACGACAGCGAGAAGGATCTCTGAGGCAGATAGATATGTCAAATCAGGAAAATGGCAAGTAGCCTGGGGACCGGAGATGTTGCTTGGAATTGATGTCTTTGGATCAACTCTGGGAATCATAGGTATGGGACGTATAGGGTACGCGGTTGCGCAGCGAGCCGTTGGTTTTAACATGAGAGTTCTCTATTACTCCCACAGTGAAACTGAACTAACCAAGGCAGCAGATAGAATCCCACGAGCTCACAGGGTTAATTTTCAAGAACTCCTAAGTATGTCGGATATTATATCCCTTCACATCCCGCTTTCTTCCGAAACAAGGGGTATGCTATCAGACAACGAGTTCGCAATTATGAAGAAAGGCTCAATAATCGTGAATACATCAAGAGGACCTGTAATTGATGAATCAGCATTATTCAATGCGTTGAAAGACGGACATCTTCGAGCTGCTGGACTTGATGTGTTCCAGGATGAACCTACACCGATGACTAACCCGCTTATGCAGCTAGACAATGTAGTGACACTTCCACACATAGGTAGTGCCAGTATTGCAGCACGTACAAAGATGGCAGAAATGTGTGTAGACAATATCACACAGGCACTACGAGGAAACCTACCTGAGAATATCATAAATCCTGAAGCCTTTTCAAAGTCGGGTTAGAGGTCTAGTTTTCTTACAAAGTTGTGTCGAAATCCTCCAAATATCGGAAACACGGATGGATATTCGCTTCTGAGGATTGTGCCAATAAAAAAGTCTATCAAAAAAAGAAAGGAGTAG
>CAYMLT010000018.1:0-24296 GCA_964391265.1 uncultured archaeon | reverse complement strand
ATGGCTCATCTTCTGGACTACCTGGAACTAGTACATTCTTCATTTTTCTCTCTCCTTAATTTCTCGTTCGAGAACTATACGCCCAGTACCAATGATGGCCACAGTTGGAAGTGTATCTGCAGTATTAGCTACCGGCGAGTTCAACAGAATATCTACTAGTAATTGAAAAACCAATTAACTAGAAAGGATCTGGATCTTCGCACGGCGGTTGTACAACAGAAGAAATACCGCTTACTATGCCGATAGACAACAACCTCAGAGCATCACGACTTTCAGTCATGTTCTCGTAGATGGTTCTCATCCGCTCTGTATTAATCCCTTTCACCTCCAATGTAACTTTCTTGCTGATACTTTGACATTGGTGGCAGCACGGACTATGGCTAGACATCTCTCTCCATTTCTATTTATTATCTAACCTAGTCTTTTTTCGGTAGTACTACCTTTTTAATGCTACGACCAATATTCATAGCTACTCTTCATATCATCCATATAATAATAGGACCCAGCTGAAAGGAATCTCTTCTAGAGCCCCTTAATGTCTGTTTTGAGGCCCTCTACAAGTATATTATATGATTAGAGAATTCTCAAATAGAAACTGGGACAATAGCTCTTACGTGTACTAAACATTTGGCCAAAGATTTTTTACGATTATCTTTCATCTAATTATTGGAAGTTTCGAATGAAGTCTCTTGGCTCTGGAGCGACTAAACTCCTTGGAAAGCTTGCGATTAATCCTTCATATAGGCAAGCACATCTTGCACGAGAACTCAAAGTGACTCGGTCCGCTGTAAATCAATTGTGGAAAAAGCTTGAACAGGAAAACAATCTCAGAATCCTGTCCAATCTCGATTATGGCGCAATAGGCTTTCAATCAATATATGGATGGGCATCAACAGAGATGAATTCTCAAGGTCTATCTTCTTTTGAAAGATGGATTCGGAATCACTCCAATTCTATCTATGTCCTCAAATCATTGATGAGTTCAAAAATGGATAATCGGTTGTTCTTTGAAGTAAAAGCTCCTGTAGGAAAAGCATTTGGACAATTTATTGATACACTGGAGCGTTATAGAAAAAAACCATACAATCTTGATATAACCTACGACTATTCTTCTGCTATCGCTCACCACCTCAATTTTGGATATTATGATGGGTTATCTTGGAATTTCGAGAGCGATTTCAGATTTGAGGCATCAATAGACGCGGCAAGGGACTATGCAGACATTCTTCCTATTATTCATGCAAAAAGACAGAGTTCTCCAAAGAACACAAATCTCGAAGAGAAAGTTATTGCAGCTGTGTTAGAATCGAACTACTATTGTACATCGTCGGATATTATATTGGCTTTCAAACGAATGGGTTTGAGGTGCCCTTCTGAAAGAACCCTTCGTAGGCGACTAAGCGAATTGCGTGCATCAATTGCACAGCCTTACCTCTCTATCGACCGGATTGGACTAACACAGAAGGTCATCATAACTCTTGAAGAATCTGAAGAATCTAGCATCTACAAGCTCCTCAGATCACAATCCGCATCTTTTCCAAAGGTGAGAGTTGTGTCTGGCACCAATTCAATTGGACTGATTCTAGACATTCCAGAGCGAACAGATTGGCTTCATATCTCGAATATAATATCAAACATAGCTGGAACTCACTCAAGAACGTGTACATTTATAGCAAGGCAAGTCCAAGAAAGGAATTGGCTTGAGAATATAGTACACAACATGCAAAAACAGCAGGTATGAGTGAAACTTGGAAATGACACTGTACTTGAAGTATCTGTCAGGGTTGAGTTAATGAAGGAAATCAAGACATTGGACTCCTCCACAGGTTTACTGGCAAAGATTCAAACACCCTTTGATGATATGTTGCCCTCAGTCGAAGAACCATCCGCTAGATTCTATCTTGACTCAATGCGAATCTACCTTGCTTTGGGCGCAGGTACGTTGTCCTTTGAAGATGCATTGCAGGCAGTTGAAGTTCTCAAAGAAAATCCTGAATTTGCCAGATTCCCCGCGGACCCTACACAGATTTCGATTAATCCATATTTTACAAAAAAAGTTCTGGAGAATCTGAAGACCCTAAAGAAATTCAATCTAGCTACAAGAGACTCGATTCGCTCTGCATTTAGTTTTGCATTCCTTGTCAATGATGTTCCACTAAACAAGGTGGATCTTGACACACTCTCAGTATTGGTTTCAAATCCAAGAGCATCACTAACAAATATTGGAAATGTTCTGAGCCTTGCTCCCAGAACGATATCAAGATCAATTGATCGCTTAGAAGAACGCCATACTGTGAGATTTAGGGCACTTATGGATTACACAGCTTGGGGTATAAATACGGTACTTGTTTTTTTCACACCAAAGGAAGGCATAGATTGGCAGTATGTTGAAGATGAAATAATCACATTTCCATTCATCAAGACGTTGCTCAAAACAACCATGTCAAATTTGGGCTACTTCTCCATAATAATTCCTGGTGGAAACACCAATCTCAAATCCTTCACCGATTCCGTGAAACTTCTCAGTAAGGATGTATTTGATTATGTCAGCTTGCATCATGAAATTGCCACTGGATATGATCGAAACCTCTCACTATATGCTCATGAAAAATGGACTTTTCCCAATGCTGCGAAAATTGTCCTCGAAGATCATGAAATCATTCTTCCTAAAACAAACAGTGATTACATTTCATGCATCGGCCCCCAGAAGGGACTCAGTCGGTTGGAGTTCGAAATAGCATCCATTGCGAAGCTTTCGTCACGGGCCACACCCAGTGACATTGCATTATCACTAAGCCATCGGAATCTGGATGTAGATCCAAAGAAAGTTACCAGCACTATTCGCAAGATGTATGAGCGAGGAATAATGAAACCTTATGTAGTATTCTCCCTTGGATTGTCATCCGATTTCTGCTTTGAAATTGTATGTAACCAAGAGTGGCGAGAACGAATTAAATCTGTGCTTCCGCTGTTGCCTTACACAATATTTTTTGAATCGCCTCGTGGTCTCATTGTCTGGGCCAGTGTACCTGGGGTTCAACAAGTTGAATACTATCAAATGTTTCGCAATTTGGAAGAAAAAGTAGGAATCCGTTCAGTGAATTCAATTATGACAATAGAGCAAGTTGGCTCAAGATCTATCCTAGACCTTGTATCTAATTGGAAATATACCAAGACTGGTTTTACCGTACCCACTAATGAACTGGATATCACTCAGTATATTTCAGACATCAACTAGGAATCCATAGATCTGTAATCACTCAAGGCATTCATGAGCAATTTGATTGATTTCATACTATGGCTTACTGGAGGTCCAAAGACCGATAAATCCACATTCAAGTGATCAAGAACTGACATTCTTTCTACCAATTTCTCTACCGTTTCAAAAATGCCCCATCTGAGAAGGGTTTCCATACTGATTCTATTCAGGACTTGCGAATTCATCACACCATGCTTCCGAAATTCTCTTCGTGCATCACTAATCTCATCCTCGAGATTAAATTCTCGTAGAATGGCCCTTGAAGCACCAAGTGCCACAATTGCTGCTGAAAACAGGAAATCGCTGGAGGGTGCCTTTTCAGAGGTGTCGGCAAGCTTTGTTGGAGTGAAAATGCCGATTTTGAAAGAAGAATCCCCTTTTCCAGTCAGAGAGATTGCCCATTTTATCATATCCGAGTCGGTCAGATTCAACAAAACCCCATCAAGTTTTTTCGACTCTGCAATCATTTTTGGCCCTTGTGCCGCTAACCATACCGGACATTCAATACCTCGGGCCTGTAAGATTTCTTTTATCTTGAGCCCGGAGTTAACAGTCTTCTCCACTATTCGTTTTGGAACCCACTCCCCCAGACCAACCGCCTTTAGTGCCGATCTATCTCCAGGACCGATTAGCAAATCAAATCTCTCACCGAATTCTGTCACAAGCGTTTCAGTAAAACGCACTATGTAGTCTGTGTCGTAAATACTCGCAGGCAGCAAGCCTATCCCTATACGCGATGAGGATGTCATCGATGCAATCTTGACAGCCATTGAGGGTGCGAATCGTGGAGCCGGAAAATCAACAATCCAAATATAATCAACGCCCGATGAATCAAGAGCATTTGCTATCTCGATGGTCTGGTGATAGTTCTCATGAACATTCACTGCAACTCCCCAATCCATCAGGCATTTCTCCTAGATTTAATCTCATGAAAGATGTCCTTCATTGCGCCTTTCCAATCACCTGAAAATGGCGGGCCCAGAACTACCTCAGTCACTCCTATGTCTGAAATGTCGCAAAACATATCTACCATATGCTCAAGATCTCCACTAATCGTGAAGGTATCAAGCATCTCTTGATCAACAAATGGGATTCCCGCATCTGGTCCTGACTTTGCTACTGCTTCTGTGAGTGAGGTGATTTTCTCTTTGTTAGCATCAAGCATGTCGATGACTTGTTGGGGCATATCTGCGACAACAATGGATACCACTTTCTTTGCAAGTCTCTCATTTCCTCCTTTGAAAGTGGGTATAGTGGGCAACCATGCAACCTTTTCTATATCCTCTCCTTTTCGGCCCGCCTTCTCTGCTGTTTTGTTGATTTCGGAAACCGCATATTCTAGATATTTGGGAGGTCCTGAGAGAATAACACCATTTGCCAATTCTCCTACAAGCCGAAGCATCTGAGGCCCTCTCACTCCAAGGAAAATGGGGATGTCAACAGGCTCTGAAATTCTCAGACTGTAATTATCAAGTTGAAAAAGTTGATCTGTTATGGTGACTGACTCGCCTGCCCATAATCTTCTGAATGTATCAATTGCGTGGCGAAGCGCCGTTACCGGCTTGGTGAGACTAATGCCAAGTTTTTGTAGGTCTTGTATTCCACCTATACCTGTTCCGAATATGAAGCGACCCTCACCAATTGCTTGGAGGCTTACTGCTGCACGCGCAAGTGTTGCAACGTTATGCACGCTCATTGGAACTATTCCTGTTCCAATACAAGTGTTCTTTGAATGAAGCAATAATGATGCCGTCAGTGAAAAGATTTCTTGACCTATTCCAATATCCTCCCCGACCCAAATGGTGCTAACATCCATAGCATCAGCATTTTCCGCTATCCATTTCACGGACTCGAACTTCATGTTGGTCGTGATTCCAACGCTTGCCTTGTACAATATTGTATCCCCTTCGCTACTGGAAAGCATCACTAAAGAATGATTACAAATGGTATCAAGAGCAAAGACTACATATTTCTAGAGGTAGTCCATAAGCATTAGTGATTGAAATTGAAACGCATACTTTGGGGGATAACAGGTTCTGGCGATCGAATTGCAGATGTTATACGAATCATGGATACAATCCAACAAAGAGAGAGCCTCAAAGTGTATGTTGTTCTGTCGAAGTCGGCAGAACAGATGTTGCGTAGATATGACCTATGGGATGAATTAAGCTCGAAATTTAAAAGGGTGACCCGTGAAACCAATGCGAATGTCCCATTTATCGTAGGTCCTCTTCAAGTAGGCCATTATGATGTTCTTGTTGTTGCCCCCCTTACAGCCAATTCCACTGCAAAAATTGCACATGGTATCGCTGATACATTAGTAACAAATGCAGTTGCTCAGACATTGAAAGGAACAACTCCTGTAGTTCTTTACCCTGTTGATCAACAACCGGGCGAGGTTCAGACCAAGGCGCCTGATGGTATAGTCTACACGATTCGCACTCGTCAAGTAGACTTAAACAATGCGAATATTTTACGCAGGATGGAAGGAGTCATTGTCGTATCATCGCCTGATGAGCTTCCTGCAGCAATTTCCAGTATTATTGATTCAAACTAGGTCGGTTCCTAAGATGTCCGAAATTGACCCAACCTTGTTGACAAAGATCAGGACAACTGTAATTCGATGGTTCAATGCATACGGACGCCCCTTTCCTTGGAGACAAACTTCTGATCCATACCAAATATTGGTTGCCGAGATAATGCTGAGAAGAACAACCGCAGCAGCTGTATCTCGTATTTATCCTGAGTTCATGAGAGTGTATCCTGATGCTTCATCACTCTCAAAGTCATCCCTTCAAGATATCCAGAAATCTGTCCGAAATCTCGGTCTTCAATATCAGAGATCCCGACACCTCAGAGATATGGCCATTAGTATCAACAAGTTGTACAATGGCGACGTTTCAGCTATACAAGATGACCTACGTACATTGCCTGGCGTAGGACGATATGTTGCTGCAGCGGTTAGAAATTTTGCTTTTGAATTGCCTGAACCAATGGTGGATGGCAATATAACACACTTTCTCAAGCGAGTCCTAGGTATCTCTCTCACAGGTCCCCATGATGAAAATGCATGGAGAATAATGCAATCTATTGGAGGACGAAAGCAAGACAAGCGTCTGTACTGGGGAATAATCGATATTGTATCTACATTATGTCTTAGAAAGAAACCGCGTTGTTCAGATTGTCCAGTTGACCGAATATGCTTCTTTTCTAAACAATGAGTTTATCCTCAACAATCATATACATGCGTTCATCTCCCTCCCGTTAGTCTTTTCACAGAGGAGGGACAAAATATACCGAAGCTTGACTTTGATTGGCTTGCCGTGGCTGATGGATTTGAATTTGGCACTATAGAAACAGATGAGGAATTAGAGGAGCTTCTCAAATTCAACTCACTAATTCACGAACCCAGTGCCGGAGATCTTTTGAAACGCCTCATTGACACTCTTCCTGGTTTTCAAAGAAACATGAACTATGTCATACGAGATAGCGTAACTGGAGAGATTGTGGCTTGCATGAACGCGATTCCAAGTACTTGGGCATATGAGGATATTCTTCTTCAGAACCTGGAGCTAGGATTTGTGGGCACTTCCGAATCCTATAGGAACAAGGGACTCATCAGCTCGCTTTACTCCTATTTTGATAAGACACTATTAGATGGAGAGTATGACCTATCTGTTATCCAAGGGATTCCATACTTCTATAGAAAATACGGATATGATTTCATTTTGCCACTTATCCGAAATATTTCCCTACCTGTAAGGAATATCCCGGATACCAAACCCGAAGCCTCTCCCTCACTGGCAGATATCACTATTAGACCTGCAGAAGAAGATGATATTGTATCAATGATGGAACTCCTCCAAGAAGAAAACCAGAAACTTATGATAACCTCAGTTCGCGATGAACAACTCTGGAAGATTCAGGAACGACTCAAGATGAATGAGTCCATGCCCGTCGAAACTATGGTCTTGGAGCGCGAGGGTAATGTCGATGGATACTTTCGCATTAGTGCAAAAGAGAAAGAGGTTCACGAGTTTCGTATTAGCACTACAGTCGTAGATGAAGCATCATTCCGAACGTACGATACTGCGGTGAGAGCCATTTATTATTTCCGTGATGAAGCGAAGAAGCAGAATGACCATATATTGGAGCTCCCTGGAAACGTATGCTCCAATCTTGGGATTCTTGCATTGGATTATGGAGGAACATTGTCACACGGGTGGAAGTATCAGGTTCGCATCCCAGATATTTGCCGTCTATTGAACAAGATTCGTCCTGTTCTTTCCAGACGCCTCGAGGGTACAATGTTTGAAGGCCTAACTAGAGAAATCGTCATCAACACCTATAGGACCTGCTATAAGCTGACCTTCCAAAATGGGGAACTGAAACCAATTGAGGATATTGGAATGCAAAAGACCGATAGATACATGGATATTAGACTACTACCTCAGGGATTTGTACGACTTATCCTCGGAGAATTTACGATAGATGAATTGAAGAATCAGAATGTTGACTTCATCGTTCGTTTGGGCCACAGGACACTACTCCAAACTCTATTTCCAAAGAAAGAAAGCTACATACACCATTACTTTTGCTAAACCATCGAGCTCAGTTAGAACCTGAGCCCATTGATCAGCTTGGTCTATCTAATCCAAATCAGGAATAGTGATATCAATAGAGAAATCGGTACCGCAGGGACAGCTTGCATTAATCGGATACTTGTCCGGGGTATCCATTGAAATTTCAGCTCCCTGCAATGCAGCTTTGTCTATCATTGTCTGCATGTTGTGGACCATGTATTTGGCAAAACCTATCACAATGTCCGGAATTGAAATGTCGTTTATCCAGAACACGTATTGGCTACACTCAGGATTCGGACACGATGCCAATAGAACTCTGGTACCATCACCACAATTGGTGCACGTTAGATCGGCATGATGGTAGTCCGGGGCCTTTGGAGCTGGCAACGGAAGTCTATTCTCGGTACCGCATCGATAACAATAGTAGCTGAAGTCGACCATAATGTTAGTTTCGTCCTTACGTTTTTCTGACGAGTTCCATTCGTCAGCATCATTCTGAACGACCATATTCATCACAAAAAAGGATGTTGTGTATCAGTAGTCCGATTTCAAACGAGCAAATAAGGGCTGGTATGGAGCTTAGCTTGGAAGTGAAGAAAATATGCAGGCACTCCCAACAGGCACCAAACTTGTCTCCTTACTACTAGTTTTCCTATCCGAAAATTATGAGCATAAATTTGGCACGTGTGATGCATGTAGTACTAGTCTGCCTCAGTATGGGAAGATCTTTCTGATTGGTCAGAAATGGATTTGCCTAGAGTGTATCATGAAGCGAATCAGTGGATGGGATTAGGGATATTATTCTTAAAAGCCGAACAGTGAAAAGCAGATTGTACTCTTCAATCCTTGGTGAAGAATTTGAAGCGCAGAATGCAGCCTCATGTGAGAGTTGGAGAAGGAGATGTCCATGAGATTGTTCTCATTGCTGGAAACCCTGACAGAGTTCCCATAATCGTATCGAAGATGAAGGATGGAGAAGAAGTTGCCAGGCATCGAGGAATTCTGACATACCGTGCATACACTCCTGATGGAGTACCTGTGACAATATCCGGAACTGGTATGGGCACTCCTACAACTCATATTTGTGTAGAAGAGTTCGCTAAACTTGATGCTAAGGTGTTCATCCGCATTGGATCATGTGGTGGCATCGCTCCTGATGTAAAAACAGGTGATGTTGTAGTCCCAACAGCCTGTGTGAGAGACGAACGAACAAGTCTCAATTACGCCCCGATAGAATTTCCTGCTGTTGCATCACCAATCTGGCATAATGCACTCTATGATGAGATTGGAAAATTACTTCCTGCAGATAGAGTTCACTCTGGCATCTGTCTGACTAGTGATGTATATTATGCAACGCCGGAAAATGATAAGCTGGATATATGGACTCGTGCGAATGTCAAATGCGTGGAGATGGAAGCGTCCCTTCTCTTTGTCTTTGCTCAGACAAAAGGACTGCAGGCTGCCGCCATTTGCGCATCTGATGGAAATCTGCACACTGGACAGAAAGGCGAACAAAAGGACTCCTCCGAAAAAACTGGTGAACAAAACCCCCTCCTTATCGAGGCGGTAGAAAAAGAGATTGAAGCCACAGTAAAAGCAATTGACAAAGTCCACGGTACCAAGTGATGCTGTAGTTTGTAATTGAGATCTTTACAAGGTGAAGGTAAATGACCGCGAATAGCATCAACGAGAGAACACCCCACTCAAAATCATATCTGATAATGAAAGCAAGTGCAGAAGAGGCACTAAGTCTAGCTGCAGAATGGTGGGAGCAGAAGGAAGTCCCTAAATACATCCGAGTTCGAATGATTGAAAGATGTGACATCAAGGCATTTGTGGAGCTCTACAACAAGTGTTTCCTTGTTTCTCCAGACCCTTTCAGGCTTCTTGGTTTCGAGGAGGCACTAAATCTAAATTTTGAGGGTGTGTTTGTTGCTGAGATGTGGGATACCTACTCCGGGTTTATTGCATGTTTCGTAGAGAAGGATGAAGATTCAATTTACGGCGAGATTACGGGAATAGGCGTGCTTCCAAGCAGACGCAGAAGAGGTGTGGCAACGGCGCTAATCCGTCGTGCTTCAGAGTACTTCATTGATGCTGGTGTTGAAGATGTATATTGCGAAGTATTCGAAGACAACACTCCGTCACAGATGTTGATAGCATCATATGGGTTCAAGGAAGTAGGTAGAAGGGACATTCCTGGTGTCACTGCTCCAAGTGATATTCAAACTTCGCCTCCGCAAGGGGGAAAAATCATGAGGAGACTGGGATTACGACCTATGGGGGAGTAGTTCTTTGATTCTGAAATGGTACGTTCATCAGAGAAACGTTAAACCTAAATTCATTCAGTTTGTATTCCAAGATACGGTGCTCAGAATGTCTGAGGGAGGATTTGGAGGACATCGAAACAGTTGAATTATGATATAATAGTTGTAGGTGCTGGACCCGCTGGCTCAATCGCTGCATATGACCTTGCAAAAGCGGGTCATAAGACACTCTTACTAGAAAAATTCTCACTTCCACGTGATAAACCATGTGGCGGCGCAGTGATGTTTCGAGGTGTTCGAATTCTTCGGGGTAGGATTCCACGAGATGTAGTTGAGCAGAAAATATACGGTCTTAGATTTGTTCTGCCAACTGAAAACAGTGCAGAATTCAAATCTGATAAGATGATTGGAATAACGGTACATCGAAGTCGATTCGATGAGTTCTTGGCAAGGCGAGCTGAAGATGTGGGCGTTGAGCTAATTGAAAATGCTCGTGTATTTCGTGCAAAAACAGATGAGAAATGCGCTCAAGTAGTGACATCAGACGGACGTGAGTATAAGTCGCATTTTGTAATCGGCGCTGATGGAGTGAATTCTATTGTGAGCCGCTCACTGGGTCTGAGGCCTCCCCGAAAAGATCCATACAAAGTCGGCCTGGGAATGGAGGCGGATTTTGAAGTTGGAAAAGAGGGCGTACTGCAAGCAATGCGCGGAGATCCTTCAATACTGGAAATTGTACCTGTTGAAAATCGAGTTAGTTATGGATGGGTATTTCCAAAGCGAAGGCATCTTGCTATTGGAGTGGCAGGGGCAAGTGTCCACATGCATCCATTACGCTCAATTTTTGATAACTTCTATAAGAAAATGGAAGGACGGTTAGGCGTCAAACTCGCTCCCGAAAAACGTCGAACCTACTTCTTGGGGGGCGATGGACTCGGAAGTAAGAACATCACTCAACGGGCACTGCTGATTGGTGACGCTGCGGGATTCGTCGATCCGATGATGGGTGAAGGAATAGCATACGCTATGCGGTCTGGTCAGCATGCTGCTCGCGTAGTTGATTCTTGTCTGAGGAATTCAAACTTTGATGAACAGAGCCTGCTACAATATCAAAGATTGTGTCATGATGAATTTGCGGATAACTTCAACATGGCTGCTTGGGCTGGTCTAAGAGGAGCCTCCCTAGCGGAGATGATGTTACCTCATGTTAGTGGTCATAAACTGGCATCGGATATAATGGCAGGGGTTGCCCGGGGTGAGATGGGGTATTCAGATATACCTGTAGAAGTGTTACGACGGCTACCTAGGGAATTGCCCCGAATAGTACGCCAGATTGTCCAATCGCGTATCAATGGAGCTTACTGAAAAGGTTCATAGGGTGTTTTGATTCTCAAGAAAACACGGTGAGAAATGTGCGTATAGCACTTGTATTTATCACAATAGTTCTATTCACACCTCTTCCGTTTGTATATACTCAGACAACTTATACACCCCTGTTCGATGGTGGTGATGCATACAATTACCTTGTGGATCAATGCGATTTCGGTCCTCGCCCACCCGGATCGAATAGCCTCTCAGAGTGCCGTGAATATATTGTTGACACACTAGACGCACTTGGGTGGAATGTTTCTCTTCAGAATTTTACATATCGAGAAGTGGAGTGTTCTAACATAATAGCATCGTGGCCCATACAAAACACATCGATTGTTCTTCTTGGCGCACATTATGATACACGTCCTCATGCAGACCAAGAATCCGATCCGGTTAACAGAACTCTTCCAATTCTTGGAGCAAACGATGGCGGAAGTGGTGTTGCTGCACTTCTTGAACTTGCTAGTGTTTTGCCAGAAGCTTCTCGTCCTTCTGTTGAAATGGTATTCTTTGATGCAGAAGATTCCGGAAATATTGGTGGTTGGGATTGGATAGTTGGCTCAACCTACTACGTTGATCAGATGTCCTCCACAAAAAAAGCAAGTGCATCTGCTATGATACTGCTTGATATGATTGGTGACACGAGCCTCCGGATTCCGCGCGAGGCAAGCTCAACTGATAGTCTGCAAGATACAATCTATTCTCTGGCCGCTGATCTTGGGCATGATGCTATCTTTCCGGACATCCTTGGATCATCAATCCTTGATGACCACCGTCCTTTTCTTACCGCAGGGATTCCCTCCGTGGACTTGATACATACCCCATTCCCTTGGACTTGGCATACATTGCAGGATACACCCGAGCATTGCAGTCCAGCTAGTCTTGAGGCAGTAGGCCAAGTAGTTGAAACTTTCATCATTGAGATGACCACTACGCACTCCACGTTCACAACTGATTCATCGACTGATTACATCTTGGTGATTATAGCCTTAGTAATAATCGCTCCAATAGTGATCATTTGTTTCTATAAGAAGAAGTAGATGTTACATACTTTTTAACGTACAATCACCTAAGGAAGATGTTCGTCATGGTGATTGACTTTGGAGACAAAAGTGCTATACCGACCATCAGGGAAACGACCTCCACCGATTACACGCATAGCTGTAAGTCCAAAAGGGAATCGTATTGCGTGTGGTACTACCGATGCACGTATTGTCTTAATCAACTCAAAAACCGGAAAAGCAATTAGAGCGATGAATGGACATGAATCAATGATATCCTCTCTCTCTTTTATTCGGGGAGGAAGCCACATTCTTTCATCAAGCTGGGATACAACAGCTCGTATCTGGAGTACCACAAAAGGCACCCAAGACGATGCAGTTTTGAACCATTCTTCGGAGATTAAATCCTTAGCTGTACACTCCGATTCATCCAAAGGCGCAGCTGGTGCTCGAGATGGCCTGATCAAAATCTTCTCTTTGAACACTTTGAAATGTATCCGGAATATTGCTGCGCATCAGAAGGATATATCCGCCCTCGCATTTACATCTGATGGACTAAGACTCATAACCGCGTCTTGGGATGGATGGGTGAAACTTTGGGACCTCAGCTCATACGAGATTTTGAAGAATGTAATGCGTCAAAAAGAGAGAATTCGTTCAATGACTCTCTCTCCTGACGATTCCAGAGTTTATCTGGGTCTGCATGATGGCATAATAAGATCCGTTCTTCTTGAAAATGCACGTGACAAAACCGAGTTGGATAGTCACAAAGATATTGTAAGCGCATTGGCTTTTGATCCGACAGGTCGCTTTCTTGCTTCGGGAAGTTGGGATCGTACTCTGCGTATTTGGGATACGGCTAGTGAGAAAGTACTACAAACTCAGAAACTTGGAACCGGAATATCTGCCCTTGAATGGAATCCCAAAACTCTGGAGTTGTACTCTACCGACTTTTCAGGTTCCCTGATATCTTGGGAGATGGATAATTAGGGCTCTAGCGATCTTATATCGATATTTAGATATCCTTCCTTGTTCCGCATGAAACGAACTCTCTGAATCTTTCGCCTACCAGACGCAATCTCTTCTAGGACGTCCATCTCCCGATTTCTGCTTCGTTTGTCAAAAGGAATCGGTAGATCTTGACCGTTAAGAGTCAAAAGGGTGACCCCTCTTGCATCAATATTGACTAGCATCCCTGAAACTATCATCACTCCTGGCTTGAAGTGAGGTATCTTGTTTCGCATACTAATAATCATTTTTGAGAGCTTTCTATACCTCGTAATTTCCACCGATGCAGTTTTGATAACATCACTGACATATTGATGCGCAAATTTCTTGGCGAATTCTTGTCGCAATTCAGCTGGTTTTTTATCAGATTTACCAATAGATCTTGATATTATAGTGAAGGGAAAGCGGCTTCCGAATACGATTTCACCTTCAGTATCTTCAGTGTCAACCTCTCTGTTGTGAACGAATCGGTCTCTTATGTCCGCATAGAGCGTATCGTATGCGGCCCTTGGACTAGTGAGATGCTTCTTGAAAATCGTCTGGATTGCATAATTTGTGGCGCTAGCATACATATCAATATTATAATCAACAATATCCTGCTTATCACGAGTGAGAATTACACTAAGTGTCTTTACTATCTTTACAGGCATATCAGACATTGAAACCACTTTGACTTGGCCTTCATACTTGCCTAATCAATTTAGCTCTCTACCTAGCCCAATCTCTGTGAGATGAACCGAGCTTCACCTAATCCTCTCTGAACGCCCGTGGGCAAAAGGTCGAAGGCTCCATATTTTAACATCACTTCTTCGTAGAATACTGGTTCGTGTTCTCTAATCTTAGCCATTAACGAACCACCCGCTTCTACCGGGTTTCCTTGAAGCGCAAGCAAAGCTGTTCCAACCATTGCCAAAGCTCGCCGCATTTCTAGAATGGCAAGTTCGAATTCTCCATTGAGTGTAAGCGTCTGTGACCCATAATAGTACCTTTGTGCCTGAGTAAGATGAGCGCGAACGGGAGAGTCCGATGCTATATCTTCGCTCTCTTCAAATCGATTTACCGCTTTTTCCAACCAACTCTCCACATCCTCGAGAATGGTCAGCATTTTTCCCTCATCTATCCCTTTCAATCTGAATGTGCGGAGAATGAGCTGATACATCATTGGATCTAGCATTCTCACATCTGAAAGAACTTCTGATGGTTTAATTATATTAAAGAGACTATTCTTCATCAGGACTAATCGTGCAAGATCAAAGATGCCCCTTCTCATTTCATGCACTGCGCTTACAACATCATCTGAAGAAAGGTGACCGTCTGCTTGTTGGAACTTGATTTCTGCATGTTCCTTTATCGCGCTCATGTTGTTTTGAGGCCATGAATATGTGGCTGCCTTTTCTAACCAAGTTATTAGCATACCATCCTTGTCAAATTCAATATGGGCACCCTTTAGTCTGCTTATGACCCCTGCAACTGTGAAGGCTTGGTCCTCTTTATCATCAAAGATTTCCTCTATCATAGCCGGAGTCATAAAATCCATGTCAATATTAACACCCATGTGTTCAGACATCAATCTTGCTGGTGCCTCTTCGCCTTCCCAAATGATTACTAGATCAAGGTCTGAATTTGCAGTCGCAGTCCCTCTGGCAAACGATCCATACGTGAAGATGCCCTTCACTTCATCTCGTTTCTTCCATTCTTCAACAGTGTCACTCAAAGCCATCTGGAATTTTCGGTGAAGGTCCATCATTGTCTTTCCTACATCCTTGTGATATGCACTCTCAGCATGTAATTCACATAATATGAATCTACACCTGATTTACCCCATCTTGTTAAAATTGCATTGAATCAATCATACCCTTCTCCATTTTTCCTAATACGAAGTTGCTTTGACCAAAAATGTATATAGGTTATGAATTCGGGCTTTGAGCTTACTCATAGAATGTGAGAAACCTCACCAAGCATCATCCTGTATATGCTTGCCAATGAGTCATCTGACTCTCAGAGCCAAGCAGCAGGTCATAATGGTGTCAGGAGGCATATAGAGTATGAGAGAGTGCATATCAGTTAAAGGTGCAAGAACCAATAATCTAAAGAATATTGATGTGGACATCCCGCGCGATAGGCTGACTGTAATAACAGGCGTATCGGGATCGGGAAAGACTTCGCTTGCTTTTGATGTTATTTTTAGTGAAGCACAACGTAAGTTCTTCGAATCCATGTCTGCGACTTCTCGAACAATGATGCCCATGCTTGAACGGGCCGATGTAGATTCGATACTTGGCTTATCGCCAGTTGTGGCAATTGAACAGCGAACTGGAACTATGAATCCACGCTCGACGGTTGGAACAATGACAGATATCTCAAGTTACATGAGGATACTTTTCTCTGTGCTTGGTCAAGCGCATTGTCCGTATTGTAATAAGAAGGTCCACACACGTAATGTAAACCAAATTGTTGACCACCTCATGACCTTACCAGAGGGAACAAGTGTTGAGATACTTGCTCCCGTGAATAAGATCTATGATGAAGATTACTCCTTCCTGTTTGATGACATCAGACAAAAGGGATACAAGCGAATCAGGATTGATGATGTTTCACATGGCATCAACGACAAAATTGACCTTGACGAAACTAAGGACTATCAAATTGAAGTTTCAGTAGATCGTATCATCATCAAACGAGACTTGTATCACCAATTTGCAATTTCAATAGAGAATGCGAAGAATGTAGGAAGTGGATTCATCCGATTTGAGGTAAACGAATCAGTTCCAGCTGAGATTCGAGAGAAGTTCTATGGAAACTTCGGTTGCAAAGAACACAATATCATCATGCATGCACTTCTCCCAGGAGCGTTCTCGGCCAACCTTCCTGATCACTCATGCCCTACATGTTTAGGTGTAGGAACGCTTCTGAAGGCTGATCCTCGTCTTATGATTATAGATCCAAAGAAGAGTCTCAAGCAAGGTGCATTGGCTTGGTATTCCAAGTACTGGATGTATAGTATAGGTCAGCATTTGGGATTCGATATCGATACACCATTAGAAGACATATCCGAAGATGCTCAACATCAGCTCTTCTATGGTGTGAGAGGGGAGTTTACACTTCAAGAACCGCCTGATTGGCCGAACAAGTATCGACACCGTTCAGTAGGACAAAAGGTCACATATGGTGGTATCTGTAACTCAATAGATCGTTACTATCGAAATGACCGTAAGAAAGGTGAACGATACGAGTGGTATCGTAAGATCATGGCAGAGAATATTTGCCCAGATTGTCATGGAAAGAAGCTCATCAAGCAACGCCTACTTGTAACTGTTGATGGGAAGAATATCCATGAGCTTGGAGAGTACTTCATCAATCAACTTCTCGAATACATCGATTCCATCAAAGTACCAACGGACAAGGAAAGAGCGGGCAACCAGGTAATTGGAGAACTGCGAAAGCGAATCCAACTTCTAGAAGACATAGGTCTCTATTACCTTAGACTCAATAGACGAGCCCGAACGTTGTCCGCAGGCGAAGCCCAGAGAATCAAACTCTCTACGCAGCTAGGCTCAGAGCTAATGGGCATGTTATACGTGCTCGATGAGCCCTCAATTGGTCTTCATATGCGCGATAGCAACAGGATCATAGACATTCTGAAGCGTCTAAGAGATACTGGTAACACGGTCATTGTCATAGAGCATGATCTGGATACTATCAAGCATGCCGATAATATCATAGAGATTGGTCCAGGTCCTGGAGTCCATGGCGGTGAGATAGTTGCCCAAGGATCCTACGAAACGATTCTAAACAACCCGAAATTCTTGACCGGTCATTATCTATCTGGTGAGAAGAAGATACCCTATCTTGGAAAGTCAAGGAAGCCAAACGGCAAGAAGTTGAAGGTTATAGGTGCAAGGGAGAACAATTTGAAGGGCATTGATGTAGAGTTCCCGTTGGGAGTCTTCATCTGCATTACAGGTGTCAGCGGTAGTGGCAAGAGTACATTGATTGAGGATGTGTTAGGCAACAAGCTGATACATGATATGAGCGACCCCAGAGTTCTTCCTGGGGAACATGATGGTTTGGAAGGAATGGAGAACATCGTTGATGTACGAATTGTAGACCAATCTCCCATTGGCCGTCACTCTCGTTCAACACCAGCGACCTATGTCGGGGTTATGGACAAGATAAGACGACTCTTCGTTGATACACCTGAAGCAACTGAACGAGGGTATTCCTTGACGAAATTTAGCTACAACTCAGTTGAAGGCCGGTGCTCTGAATGTAATGGTGAAGGTCTTGTACGAATAGAACTGCAGTACATGCCTGATATTCAGACGCTCTGCCCTGTGTGTAAGGGAGCTCGGTACTCAGATGAGATCCTTGAGATTCAATACAAAGGAAAGAACATCGGCGAAGTCCTCAACATGACAGTTGAGGAAGCTAATACGTTCTTCAAAGACACCCGTCTAGTATACCACAAGACAAAGACTATGATGGATTTAGGATTGGGGTATCTCAAACTTGGACAACCAGCACCAACTCTGAGTGGTGGTGAGAGCCAACGTATCAAACTGGCTAAAGAGCTTGGCAAACTGAAGAAGCTGAAAGACAACCTCTACATTATGGATGAACCCACTGTAGGCCTACACATGCAGGATATACAGATGCTTCTGAAGACCATCCACAAGCTTGTCGATGCCGGGAACACTGTCATTGTCATTGAGCATCATATGGATGTCATCAAGTCCGCAGATCACATCATTGACCTCGGACCTGAAGGTGGTGCTGAGGGTGGCGAGATAATCGCAGAAGGTACAGTAGATGATATTATCAAGTGCGAGAAGTCTTACACTGGCAAGTTCCTCCAGAAGGCAGTGGAGTCTTCCTAGGTTTCAGGAGTTGATACATATGGAAGACCCGCAAGTTAGGAAGGAGTATGAAGCAGCAGTAACGAGCTTCAAAGAACGAGCCAAACAAGACAAACGAGTCCTCGCAATAATCATGTATGGAAGCATGGCATACGATGAGGTTACAGAACGATCAAACATCAACATGTTTGTCATTACAGATGAAGGTCGTTATCACAACGCCAGATTGGTAGAGCATGGAGTCCCTATAGATGTCGAGATTTATAGCAAAGATAACTTCATGCGAAGAATCCAGCAGCCTAGAGGGACGACAATCCTGCAGTTACTGGCTCACAAGAGTAAACTGCTCTTCTCTCGAGACTGTTCTTTCACTGAATTCTATGAGAATCTGAATACTAATGTAGGAAAGAGGGACCGTGATTATCTACAGATTATGTACTACAATGCAGTACTCTATGACCTCAACAAGTCAGAAAAGTTTCTGTATATCAAGAACGACCTTGCTCATAGCTTCCACTCCCTTATTCATGGACTCAGTGAGCTTGGTTATCTCCTCTGTTATCTGAATAACACTTATCCTCCACGGGAAGTTGTCGTTCGAGGTCGGGAGTTATTGCCAGATTTGTATCCACAGATGTATGACGCCCTCATTGACAGTACGGTCACAAAAGAGGTGCTGGAGCAGAAGCTTCGATTGACCTATGACTACTTGGACTCTTTGACGCTTGATGTCTTCAAACCCATTCTTGACTACATCACTGAGAATGGTGGCTCAGCCACAGAAACGGACATCATCGCCCACTTCAGACCCAAAGGGCTCACTTACATTGAAGCGGAGCATCTTCACAGAAGACGAATTCTGCGGAGAACGGTTGCTCCTGTGAAGCTCACGAAGAAAGGTATCGTTGACTATCAGGAGTCGCAGTTTCACTTCAGCTGGGACACCTTCAATCCTGATGATGTGATTCCCACCCATTTGGGACCGTATGATGTTGAACGTTCCAGAGTGCAGGCCGACTATGAAAAGGCTCTCAATGACTTCCTCGAAAGAGCAAAGGCTGATGAATACGTCCTTTCAGTTATTTTAGGCGGAAGTCTTGCCTATGACAAAGTGTGGGAGAAGTCAGATATCGATCTCTTTGTGGTCACTAGAGATGAGATTCAGGCACCAGTGGTCAGTGCGCTCGAAAACGATGTGATGGTCTACGTGTATCTCTTCACGAGGGACTCGCTCAGGAAACAGATACAACGTGTTGCAGATGGAAGTATTCTTCACTCTACATTCAATGTGAGTAAGATTGCCTTCACACGTGATGAAACAATCCATGACTTGTATGAGGACATGAATAACATCGGTTCGAGGGACTTGGAGAATCTAGTTCTATTGAACTATGTCTTCTGCAAGGACCTCATCAACAAGGCATACAAGGCAATTCATGTAAAAGAGGACCCTCGACTCAGCATAGTATTCATCATGTCTGCCATTCGACGACTAGCAAACATTGAGGTACTACTGAATCGAAAGGTGCCACTTCGGGAGTCCACAGTTCAAGCCATTGAACTCAATCCAGACTTCTTCAACGTTATCTTCACTGAGATGATTACCGAATCTTCGAAGGACAAGGAAACGCTAGAGGATATTTTGACGATGATGGAGAGATATCTCATCGAGAGATTGGAAACCATTGCGCAACCAGTGCTGCGTCTTCTTGAGAAAGAGGATGAGATTACATATTCCGATCTGAAGACACACTTCGAGAGTATTTGGTTGCCACTTAATCTCCGCGAGTTCGTAGAGATGGGACTGCTAACTGAGACTGAGGCTCCACTTCGATTCACAAAGAAGAGCTCTTCAGAGATGATGCAACCTGCATATCAAGTCGCACGAGGAAATGGCCACATGGAGTCAGACTTTGTATTCTAGACAGAAAGACGGTGGGTTTCAATACCCACTGCACTCTGTCTTATTGCAGAGATTTGCTGGAGCTAACCTGTTAATCAAAATGTGATTTAGCAATCAGTTGTGCATTCTCTTAGATAACGAGCAGCACATCCGTCATCACAAAATGTGTATGGTTTTCCATCAATCATCTTTTTCAATGCCTCTCCTTTGCCTAGAGGGTCTCCACAGAAGGAACAGATATCTTTCATATCTGTATCTGGTCCGCAACATGGAGTCAAGACAGCCTTCTTGAGTTCTCTTTGAATCTTCAGAAAATCTTCATTGTCCGAGAGAAAGATGTATGACATACCAGTGAGAAGATCGCTAAGCGCTGTCGAATCCACGTCAACCTCTTTGAGATGCGCCGCCAAATATCCGCTTGCATCATCTATCATCGCTACCTGCTTAACTAAGAGATCTTCAAGTCGATTTCTTGCTGAATCATCCATTCCCACTTCGAATCCCTTCTCGAATAGCTTCAGGTACAGTTCGACAGTTTCTCCACCCATTTTAGCGCTGGATACAACAAACACCTTGGCTGTTCGGCGATAATAGACTCCTCTCTTAGTGGAAATCTCGTTCCCCTCACTGTCAAATTCGGGTTCGGGGTATTGTTCAACGAGTCCCTGTTCTCTAAGCTTTGGTAGATGATAATAACAATTGTACTTCGAAACCTCGACCTCTGGCATAAAATCCGCAATATACTTGACAATCTCTGGAACAGTCATCCAGAATCTCTTGATAGGCCATTCCTCAGTGACAGTTGTCTTAACCTTCGTTCCGTCCTCTCTCTCCCTTTCTTCAATTCTAGTTTCCTTTTTTATTTCATCTGCGCCATTTCTCATGGCCACAAGTATTGCGCGTCTTACTGGATCAAGAAAGGAGTCAACGAGGTCCGGCTCTGTGATTGATGCAAAGCTTCGCACTTTGGTTTTGGGGAGGGTTGGGGTTGTTTCCAGGGTCATCTCAGGTTCACTCTGCACTAAAGAACAGCCAAAAATCATTATAATAGGTTTACGTTATTTACATTTATTCATATAAAGTGTAATAACTCATTGGCATTGAGTGAAAAGTTTATAAGTAAGTGTAACATTTACACTAATTGTAAGAAAAGTGCGAACCGTACACCTTACAGGGGTGAGGAACGCGCTTCCTACGAGGTAAATAATCATGGCATTAAGTCTATTCAAACGAAAAGCAAAGGGTAAGTGGGAATGCGCCGAGTCCAAACATCGCGAGGTCGATATTTCAGAGACCTTTGTGCGAAATGTTGGAACCTTTGTAAGGTAATTCTCGACCTTCTCCTTCTATCTCTATCCGTACCGAGTGCAAATGGGAGTGTGGCGTTCTGGACGCGCGACACTCCCTGACAATTCTTTTTTTTTGCTCAGAGTTTAATGATGAAAGACCATTTTGAATTGAATCCTCTATCCGACATCCATTAATACTCGTAATCTCATGCAAAGAATGAGGCAATACCTGTGCCACGTTCAGATGGGAGAAATAATGACCAACTACGACCTGTGGAAATCACTCGTAATTATCTGAAGCATCCTGAAGGGTCAGTTCTGATATGCACAGGAGATACCAAAGTGATTTGTACCGCTACTGTGGAGGAGAACGTACCTGGATGGCTAAATGGATCAGGTAAGGGCTGGGTTACAGCAGAATACGCGATGCTTCCAAGGGCAACAAACGACCGAACTAATCGGTATAAAGTGAGTGGTCGAGGTCAGGAAATACAAAGGCTGATTGGAAGATCGCTTCGTGCGGCGGTATATATGGACCGGATGGGTGAGAATACTATCAAAATCGATTGTGATGTCATTCAGGCAGATGGTGGCACACGAACTGCCTCTATTACTGGTGCCTATGTCGCTATGGTTGATGCATTGCAGTACATGGTAGATATGGACCTGACTCCAGATCTTCCCCTTCGAGGCAATATGGGCGCCGTCAGCGTTGGTCTTGTTAAGGATGAATGCCTTCTAGACCTATGCTATGTGGAAGACGTGGAAGCTCAGGTGGATATGAATATCGTAATGCTGGATGATGAGTACGTAGAGGTTCAGGGTACTGGCGAGCACTCCACGTTTGATAGAGCGACCCTTGATGAACTCCTAGACCTGGCAAAGAAGGGTATTGGAGAACTCATAGCGATTCAGAACAAATCTCTTGAGTCATGAGGTATCTGTTTTCTTTCGGTAGTTGTAATAGTCCTTCTCTAGCTCAATGAGAATAATCAGCAATCCAATGAGTGTAATAAGACCACAAACAAATGAGTTAAGGATGAAAAACCCTGGGTCGTACACCCATATCGGCTCTCCCAAACCTTCTCCAGGGTATAATACATGAACTATGTAATCCCATCGCCATGCATTGAGTAAGAACCACGCAACAATACCTGAGGTCACAAGTATAAGCCCATAGATTTTCCTCAACGAAATTCACCATTAGACAGATACTATTCTCATTGCTCAGATATCAAGATATTGCCATTTATGTGTCGAATCAGCGCCAATCAGCTCAAGGTATGACGTGAAAATAATTGCTCCCTTGCGTAAGCTTTAATTACATTTGCTTCGCGATTCATTTGCTCTCGTTGAGTAGAGAAGGTCACTTGCGTCTAATGTCGCGTGGCTGTTCTAGCGAACCTCGACGCACAGCAAGCTTTAAATCGGGAACTTTTACGGTTCGCGAGCGCATCACCTGATGCGTAGAACCTGACCCACTTTGTGGGACTCATCGAAACCAGACAACAAATAGGAGTCATTTCCGATGGGTGGGGGTCGTGCATATTGACATACCGTGCTGTGTCACTACGGATATCGTTGCTCTAACGACACGTAGTGGACGCATGAACTCATGCGGCATTGACTGGTCGATACGTACAGACTGTAGAGGATGAAGAATTAAGAATACATACACTTAGTGTAAATGTGATCGTACAACTACAATAGAATTGTAGCAATTTGAATCGTAATAGATTCGACTAAAAATAACAATCCTTGGATTAGAGCAGAATCATTCTGCCAGCGGGTATTATTGTGCCGGCTGCATGAGTAGATCTGCAAATGCTGTACGGTCGCTGGTGGATGACTTGGTTGGCAAACCGATGAAGGGCGTGACAAGCTGCGAAATGCTCCGGGTAGTCGCATGAAGACGTTGATCCGGAGATTCCCGAATTGGACTTCCTAATGTAGGCTAATACCCTGCATTGCTCCAGGGTCAAATCTGGAGTGGGAACGCTCTGAACTGAAGCATCTTAGTAAGAGCAGGAAAAGAAAACAATAGTGATTCCCCTAGTAATGGCGAACGAACGGGGAACAGGCCAAACCGAATCTCTTGGCGAAGAGTCAAGGGAGATGTGGTGTATGGGTATGGATATTCTAGCCGACGTGCCTAAGACAAAGTTCTCTGGAACGAGGCGGCGAAGAGGGTGAAACCCCCGTAGTCGCAAAGCACGGGCTTTTTCCATATTCCTGAGTAGCACGGGTTGGTCTTCTCGTGTGAACGTCGCAGGCGCAATCTGCGAAGCCTAAATATTTGTGCCAAACCGATAGCAAACTATGTAGCGCGAGCGAAAGTTGAAAAGTGCCGCGGGAGCGGGGTGAAAAGCACCTGAAACCAGCGATCTAAACAAAGGATGCTGACTAAAAGAATAGATACTCGATGAACGAAAACGGAGTGATTCGTCTGTAGGAGTTGAGTGGATCGAGTCAGCATCATCCGTCTTGAAACACGGGCCAGGGAGTTCACGGACGTGGCGAGGATAAGGCAACAAGCCGTAAACAAAGGGAAACCGACAAGCCCGCAACCTTCGGGTGAGGGGCGGGGTGTGAAAGCGCCCGAAGTCACAGCCGTGACACGAGAATCCAGTCGATCTTGGCGTGGGCAGGGTGAAGCCGGGCGAAAGCTCGGTGGAGGCCCGATAGGGTTATGACGTGCAACTCTTTCCGTTGACCTGCGCGAAGGGGTAAAAGGCTTATCTAGACTGGTGATTGCTCGT
>CAYMLT010000017.1:0-24921 GCA_964391265.1 uncultured archaeon | reverse complement strand
GATTCCAAGAAATACGTATCCCTTATTAGGTGGCAAGAAATGTGCATTATGGGGGTACGTACATGGCGGAAATACCCGAAAGTACAGGACGGAGAAACTACAAAGTAGTACAGAAACTACTGGCTATGAGGCCAGTATACGAAATATATGATGAACAGACTGGTCAGATTGTGGCGATTGCCAAACAGACTTGGATGAGTTTTCTACGTTCAACTATGAACATAGAAGATAATCAAGGAAACAAAATTCTAGTGGCAAAGGGAGGATTCTTTGACAAGACCTTTTGGCTCCTCGATGCATCAGGAAACAAAATTGCAAAATTAACGCGACCCTGGATTGCGCTGAGAAAGAACTTCACGATTCACTATCGCGATGAGGAGTTGAAGGCTCAAGGTGGGTTTTTGGCTTGGGGCTTTGAGGCTCTCAATAGCCAAGGTGTTTTTGCATTCAGGTTGGACAAGAAAATATTAGCGATTCGAGATCAGTCTCGAGTCCAAGTTGGCGACTACATGGATGGACTTCATGCTGTGGCTTCAGCTCTGATTGTCGACCGTATTTTCTGCAAGGGTAGTGGATGCGGTTGCAGACTAAGTGACTGCTGTTTGTTCATAATCGTTCTTGTCGCGGTTATGATAATCTCTCTACTAGGACCTTTGTTGTATCCATAATTCATCTACACTATGGGGTTCTTTGAGCCCCTCTATTTTATTTTGGCTTAGCATTTTAAACTGAGAAAAAGCGATTACGGTGCAGCAATCAAGCTGCACCATAGGAAATACAAAAGCAGAGATGTTGGTTCTATCCTTGCATGGCAAAACGTGGGCATTTTTCCTTGCTAATACCCGGTGCTTCACAGGGCCTATTCATACCCTGGTAGAATTTGAAACCATCAACACCGCATTTGCTTTCGGCCGCATTATATTCTGGGCATGTCATTTTTCTTGCACTCCGCATTGGTCTACTTGAAATCCATATGTCGCTGCTAAGAGCGACGTATGTTTCTAAAGAGGCTCCTCTGACTTTCCATATTAAGCTATTTCGGCTTGGCTCTATAAAAAAAATATAGTTTACAGAAGCCCCTTTTCTAGTAGAATCGCCCGCAATAGCGTTGGCTTGTCTGTGAAGATGCCATCAGCTCCAAGGTCAATGAGATGTTCCATCTCTGCCCTCTCATTAATAGTCCAGACATGAACCGCAATATCCCTCTCATGAGCTGCGTTTACGAATCTTTCATCAACAACTTGGATTCGCCCGTACTTCATGGGGACTTGGAACGCCTCATATTGACACCTTCTCGAAAACAATCGAAGTACCCTCATTTTGAGTGCGAAAACAAATCTAGTCACTTCAGATGGGCATGCAGACGTCATCACATTTGCCATGATTCTTCTGAATGTGTAAGCTTGAGTATCATGAAATGATCCTACTAATACTGAAGATTCTCTATTATAGTGGTCAATCAATATACCGAGTTTTTCCGGCGCATGGCTTTCTTTGTCTTTGATGTCGATGTTAAACATCATATCAGGAAATGCTTCGAAAGCCTCGCCGAGCGTAATGATAGTATGCCCTTTTCCACGATAGGGGAATGTCTTTCCATCATCAAGTGTGAAATTATATCCAAGATCTATTTGTCTGAGCTCATCCAACGTTTTATCCCTGATAGTTCCACTCTCACCAGCAGTTCTTACCAGATCATCATCATGGAAGAGAACGAATTCGTCATCTTTGGTTAACCTTACATCCGTTTCCAAGAAATCCACGCCAATCTCAACTGCTCTCTTTAGACCAAGAAGCGTATTCTCGGGAGCAGCTGCAGAATCGCCGCGATGAGCCATTATCAGAGGTCGATTATGTCCAGTGAGTTTCATACCGGCATCAAGTAGTTAGTATTCATCCTCAGTCTTAAGTACTCTCGTCGCCCCACAATCAGCATATGACGCCTAAAGAGTTGAAAGATGGAAACAAAGGAATATCGGATGCAGTCATCCTTGCAATCAGAGCACATGATGGGGTCTATCGTGGTGATGGGGTTCCTTACGTTGTTCACCCTATACGAGTTGCATTGCACGCAGCTGGCAATGGATTGTCTCCACAGGCAATCATTGCGTCACTTCTACACGATGTGGTAGAAGATACAGACACTCCGATTTCCGAGATTTATTCAGCTTTTGGTGATAATGTTGGAGATATGGTGTCTGCGCTCACTAAACCGGTGAAGGGGACTCCTGGGCGAACTCAAATATATGAGGATCAGTTGTTACGTGGACCCCCCGAAGCCAAGAAAGTCAAACTTCTGGACATTCAGGATAATCTGGCAGACATTGATGAGTATTTTGAACCAGAACGTGCACAGGCATATAGAGAGAGTCATGAAGCTCTTGCAGATAGACTGCGAGCTTCACTTCAGTCTGAATCTTCAAAATGATACTCTATCTGGCAACTAAGCCTTTGTCGCCCGTTATCCAGCCCATAATGTATAGCAAAGCCAATCCCCAATTGAGATAGAGGAAAGGTAGCAAAGGCCATAGAAGTGAAGCCGTGAGCACCCAGAACACGACAAACAATGGATTCATAATAAACGACAATGACATCCCTTCGCTTCTTACGCCAATAACATCAGAGCGCAAACCAAGGGAACTCCGCATGGTCGATATGAGGCTGTAGATAATTGACACAATCATTATGTAGTAGCCCAACCCATACCCCGAAGGACTTGGAGATACATTCTGGGTTGGCAGTGGCAATGGCGTATCTATGAGCCCTTTTAGGAACGGTAATATCGTATCAAAAAGACCCTGTATGCTTAGCTCAATAAATAGACCAACAATCACTCCTAGAAGTGGGATAACTTTCTTGATTCCACCTTCTTTTTGCCCATCATCATATCCCCCTAATCCTGATCCGACTCCACCCATGTAAATACCTACAAAGGTCACTGCCATGTAGACGAGTGCTAATATTGCATAGAATCCTACAATAAGGAATATTGCTAACACTACAATGCACATCACTGATTGTTTCTGAGCCTCCGGTGGTGCCTGAGAATAGGCAACATAAAACATCCACAGGAAGAATGTCGGTATAATTGCTAAGATTAGGCAGTAACGAATTTGGTCAGTAGCAGCAAGGTTGTCAAGAAGTGTCTGAATAAAGAATTGATCTATAATTCCGTAAAGCCTGAACACTTCGATTGTTAATAGTGCGAGGGCAATGAAGTAGAATGCTAGATACGCAACTATTCCTATCTTTGCATTTCTTGAGAAGCTCATGAAAATCAACAATTGAAGTGCAATCCGGTACTTATTTGGTTCCCGTATCAATATTGACGCTATCTATAGTCAAATGCAACCTTTATCGCCTTATGTTTCCTTTTCTTGGAGGCGACATTGAAAGCCTTCTTGTATTCCTCCACTCTGAATTTGTGCGTGACCAGATTCTCATACAATGATTGGTCCTCTGCTAGAAATCGTGTGGATAGGATGAATGTATCAGAAGTCGCACCTTGGTGCTCTTCAAGACCATGCATCATTGATCCTAGAACATCCAATTCCTTGTAAATCTGAAGCATCCAATCAACTTTATTCATAGGCCCCGTTGCCATGCCTACTATGATGATGGTTCCGTTCGCCCGTACAAAGTGAAACGCATCATCAATTGTCACCTCAGAACCTACACTATCGAAGACGATATCCGGACCTTTGTTACCGTACAAGATCTTCCTCCCCATTGCAGGTTCGAAAAGTTCTCCATCTGTAAGTTCTGCAAGCTCTTCATAGAGTGTTTCACGAGACCTTTCGGATATTACAATATCAGAACCCAGTTGTTTTGCAGCCTTAATCTGAGCTGGATATCTGGCTAGAGTGATGATTCTACATTTCGAACCCAAAGCTCGGATAGCCGCGATAATCATAAGACCTATGATTCCCGCCCCAAATACCACCACAGTTTCAGTATCCTTTGGTAGTTTCTTAAGAACAGCGTGAATTCCTACTGCATAAGGCTCTGCAAGAACCGCAATTTCATCTGGCAACTTATCAGGAACCTTGATCAGCTGACCTTCAAGGGCTAGGAACACCTCGCTGAATCCACCTCCGGCAAAACCACCAAAACCTAATCTCCCTCCGTAGGTTTCTTCAAGTTCTGAACCATCCCCTACACCTGCAAGTGCGTAACAGGTCTGATAATCTCCTGCCTGACAGCTCGCGCATTTCTCAAACCCATAAGTTTCACAGTGTGCGATTGGTGACATGACCACCCTATCGCCTGGCTTTAATCGTTCGACTTCACTTCCTATTTCTACAACCTCGCCTACAAGCTCATGCCCCATTGGGAAGGGATTTTCTTTTCTTGCAAGAATTGATGCCGCGTATGAAAGATTCACATCAATCTGGTGTAGATCAGATGCGCAGATTCCACACATCAGCGTCTTAACCTTGACCTGTCGAGGATATTTTATTTCAGGCTCTAGCCAATCTCCTTTGTATTTGATCATGGAGAATTTAGTTGCCAAACCAATTTTCTTCAGAACAGCTTTGTAGACCTTTAAGTCGTAGTAAATCCCTTTCACATAGGTCACCAGATTTACAACACTCATGGTACACCTTACTTAATCTCTATCGGTCGCAGATTTTAGGTATTTCAATGGAATTCTTTATCCACAGCAAGACGATCCGCAGCCACAAGAATTCTCATCTTTTTGCTCATTGCGCCTTACAATTGTGTCCTCACGTTTAGATTGTCGGCGAGACGCTTCATTCCAAATGCACCCGCAACCCATATTTGCGACAGATATGGCGTTTCCAAGACAATTCTTTGCGCAAGCGGTGCAGTTTGTGCAGTCCTCAGGTCTTGCCAATATTGCTGGGCCTTGTTCTGGTAGTTCCCAGACATTGAATGGGCAAACCTCTAAACACAATCCACATCGATTGCACTTTTTTGAGTCATATGCAATATCCAAACTTTTTTCCTGTACTAGTGTTGTCATTTCATCACCAGCTTAGCACGATTGCCAATAAATTAAACGCAATAACAAAGAGAGATCCTGCTTTCAACGTCGTAATCATGTATGGATATTCTCTTCTTATTACCTTCGGATCGCTTACTGAAGTCATTCCTGACCAATCCAATGTAAGTGATGTAGCCATTACGAATTCGATGACCATCCAAGTTAGAAAAACAGTCCAAGAAACCTGCATTACTATCATAATTACTGCTGTAAGTGGTAGAGTAATTCCCGTAAGTCCTAATCCTCTTCTCCAAAACGAGTTTCCCTTAGATGGAAGAATAGGAAAGGATATTGCTAGCACAAATGCATTTCCAAACAATGCAGTATTGAATCCCCCAATAAGACCAAGAGCATATAGCGTCGCCGCAAATGTAACGGGAATCAAGGCCGGGAATAGAACTCCAATTCCAAATCCTAACAGCAAAGTCAGTGTCAAGATTACCAGCATCGGTTTTGCAAGAATAGCCGCATAAAGAAATGGGATATGTGCAACCGCTTGTTCCATTCTTTCTCTGAAGCCGAATGTGACGTTGGCCATCTTTCTTGGCTTTGGACGGGGTTTGTCCAATCTTAGCCACTCAGCGAGGTCTTGAATTCTTACAGGTCCATATCTAACTCGGAATCCAGTTCTTTCACGAATATCCGTAGGATTCATTCCCGCGGCTGCCAATTGTGGCAATAGAATCTCTCTATGATTCACAAATTCTGATAATCTTGTAATGCGAATCATTTGGATTACATTTTCGCTATCAAAATGAACTCCTCGCGCGGCGCACCAGACATTGATTCCTGCAGTGTCGCAAACAAGCACCCATGCATCAATTCCATCTTTCGACAAGGCTCTCATGACAGTATAGTAAGTCAGTTCATAATTTGCAGTAACAACTACGGGACTACCCTGAGATGGATTTCCAGCCATGTAAAGTCCGGGTTTGATAGGAATGCCCCTCCACCCGCCTGTTGTATGATTGTACCAGATTCGCAACCTAGCCTTCGCACCATGATATCTTAGAGACCGCTTCTGGTAGACATTAGTAGGAAATGAATTGCTCCTACTTCCAACGATTAGGGTTATCTCTGGCCCGTATATCTCATTGGAAATAACATTGAGACCTGCATCCTTCGCTAGAAATTGCAGATTCTCGATTGGGATTGGCAAACGTTTTCTTGCTTCTTTTTCAGCAAGACCTCGATTTTTCCGAAACTTTCTCCGATCAGAGGACTTTAGGGGAAGTGTTTCAGATGCAATGGCAAAGAGCCCTTCTTTCTTGAGGTGGGTTTGAACTATATGCATGAATAGCTGTCTCTGAGGAGGTTTCAATTCAGAAAGCAGAAAAGTGCTGACAATGAGATCATATTCCCCTTCAGGTATAACATTCGAGTCAAAACCTTCCTCCTTTCGTCCTTGAGTAATCTCATAGTCCGTGAATTCGCCAAGTGTTAGTACGTCCTCTTCTATGAATTCTGGAGGATTATCCAACTTGGATGTCTTCTCTCGTGCAAGTTGTAGCATCTTCTTATCAGCATCTATGCCGACAACAAATGCACCTTTCTTGGCTGCCTCAGCTGCCAACAGACCCGGACCGCATCCTAAATCGAGAATTTTCATACCAGGTCTAATCATCTCAAGGATTTTATCTCGTATTTGACTGGATCTGCCTTCAAGCACGGCATCAAAGGCTCTGTCGTAATTCTCTGGATTTTCTTCCAGTGCTGCCATGAATGCAACTGACACGATCAATCGTCTCCTAATAATGCAATGAGGTTCGCCATTGAATTACGCTTCTTCTTTTCTAATGAATAATATGTCCAGCGGCCTTTTCGCTCGCTCTTGAGCCACCCTGCGTGTTTCATTTTGCGGAGATGATGTGACATTAGCGGTTGTCTTGGCTCATTAAGAGCATATTGAAACTCGCATACACAGGCCTCCTCAACTTTGAGTAATAGCATTACTATCCCTGTACGGATCGTTGCAGTGAAAATCCCTGGACCAACTCCAGCAAATGAATCTCGAAAACCATCAATCATTGCTTTTCTTTGATTGTATGGTTCACAACATGGTGCCTTGTCTGGAGTCGTTTTACAATACCGCTCCAGATTTTCCACACGTTCCAAATGCTCCTCGGTCATAGAAAACATATCAATTTAGTTTATATAAATCTGATGCATATAGCAATCGTTGCAACATTCTTGGAAACGCATTTATCATCTCTTCTTGATTCATCCACGATGCCAAAAAAAGCCGTTGTCGACTTTATGAGAAATGTCGAAAAGAAGTTTGAAGTGGAGAAAGGGACAAAGCTTCTGAAGGCACTCATAGGCCATGGAGTTGATTTGTCCACAAATGTGGAGGGAAAGCAAAATGTACCACCTGCGGAGTCACTATCGGTGTAGGAACTCCAATCAAGCAAACACAAAAACAGAAAGCATTCTTCAAAAAGTTGGTTGACCGAGGAAATTCAAGTTTCTCGGCCCAACAATTGTTCCTATCCTGTCAAGTGCTCGTGGAAGAAGATATGATGGTCTGTCCAAGCGAGCGTTTCAACCATGTTATTCAAGACACTATTGGAAAAGATTCGGAAGATAAAATCACTCCCGACTCCGTTTGGGTAGATCTAGGTCGTGGTTGATTCCGAAGAAACTACAAAACTCTTGTTAGATATCAAAACCTTCCAAAGCGCCAATGTGTATTCTTATTTAGGAAATATCCTCGGGATTTTGAAGAAGGGAAGGTCCTACTTGTCGCAAAATCTCGGAGGAGAAATATCAATACAAGAGAGTGAACCATTATGAAGAAAACTAGAGTTTTACTTCTTACTTGTCTTTTCCTTTGCATTCTTCTGAATGCAAATACAGGAAATTTTGTGGATGCTCAATCCAATCCAATTTTTGAAATCAGACAAATAGGACAGTTAGAAACAAGTGGATGGGCTGCAAACGTGCTAGTGCAGGATGATACTGCATTCGTTGCCGATTCTGAAGGCGGTTTGGTAATCATCAATGTCACCGATCCAGCAAATCCCTTTCAAATTAGTGTATTCGATGAAGATATAGATCACATTCATGGAATTGATGTTCACGAAAATCTTGTCTATATTGCAGATTATACTGATGGGTTCAAAATTCTAGATATTACCGATTTAGAACATCCCACACAACTTGGACGCTTTCATGATGGGGGTGAGGTAGGTGCATTTACTATCTTTGAGGACCTTGCGTTCATTGCAGACTTTGAGGACGGACTTGAGATTGTTAATATCTCTGATTCGACTAATCCAATAGAAATAGTGCAGTACGATACAGGTATCAATTATATCTTCAATGTTGAAATTCACAGCGACCTAGCATATGTATCGGATTTCATTTCTAGCTCTTTGAAGAAACTGCTAATTCTAAACATATCCGATTTATCCAACATTGAAGAGATTGCTGATTACACTATTGACGGCGAAGTCTTCTCAATTGATTTTGTTGGGGATCTTGCTTACATGATGTGTTCGTATGGTGGAGTGAAAGTATACAATATTGCTGACCCTATGGCTCTTACAGAGGTAGGAAGTTATGACGACGGTGGGAACGCGCTTGGAATGGAGTTCTTTGAAAATTACGCAATGATTGCTGATGGATCCGATGGCTTGGAATTTCTTGATATCAATGACCCAACTAATATAACGGAAGCCTTCCACTTTGATACCGTAAATGCATTCTGCGCTGTAATTGTTGATGATACAATCTATGTTGCATGCGCTGAAGATGGCCTTGAAATTCTTCAGATCTTGGCATATGCGCCGAGTGAAACAAGTCTTGATTTACCAGTTCTGGTACTGCTCATTGGCGTACCTTGCGCAATTGTAGTTGTTGCAATAATTGCAAAACTAAGAAAAAGCTAAAAGAAAATTGGAAAACTGGAGCCTGAATGGCTCCAGCAATCCGATACTACTCAATACCGCATTTCTTCTTCAAGAGATTCCATTCGTGGTTGATGTCGTCCTGTATGCCATTTCGGAATTCTTCCCACTGTGGCTTGAAGAGGTGCTTGAACTGTCCCTGTGTCTTCCAGTACTCCTCTATTGGAGTGAGTTCTTTCAGACGCTTACTTGGACCAGACATGATGTACTCCTCTCCGTTGATAACTTCATAGAGAGGATGAATCCCGGTTTCAACTGCAAGCTTTGATAGTTCAATGCTCCTACCAGTTTCTGACCTCCACCCTCTAGGACATGGAGAGTTTGCATGAATGAATGCAGGACCCTCAACTTCCAAAGCTTTTCGGAACTTCGTGACAAAGTCTCGCTGGTATGCTGGGGATACAGTTGCAACATATGGTATCTTATGAGCAGCTACTATCTCAGCTAGGGGTTTCTTCCGCTGGCGTTTGCCTGGCTCTACCTTACCCGCCCAAGAGGTAGTGGTTTCCTGACCTGGCAGTGTTCCACCGGATCTCTGAATACCTGTGTTCTGGTATGCACCGTTGTCGTAGACCATGTATACAATGTCATGACCTCGCTCAAGCATGCCGCTGATTGAGCCGAATCCGATATCGAAGGTTCCACCATCTCCACCGAGTGCAACAACATCAACATGCTCCTGAGTGTACTTACCCTTCTCACGAAGTGCGTTTATTCCTTCAATTGCACCGGATGCGACTGCAGCGGCGTTCTCGAAGGCGACATGTATCCACGGAATCTCCCACGCAGTGTAGGGATAGATAGTGGTAGCAACCTCAAGGCAACCAGTCGCTTCGCAGACGACAGTTGGACCACGAAGAGCCATACCCATGAGTTTGACTATTACCGGCGCTGCACAACCTGCGCACATTCTGTGTCCAGACGAAAGGATAGGCTCTTGCTTAAGCATATCCTTGATTGAGAGTGCTGGTTTTTCTGAACCGACCATTATTTCCTAACCCCCAAAGTGGTGTACAAAGGAGCTTTCCCTTCCTTAAGATATCCTTTTGTCATCTCAATAGCCTCAACGATTGTTTCCGGAGGCACATCTCTCCCACCCAGACCAATAACAAAGTCAGTGACCATAGGTCGCTTCTCCTGATCATATAGGGCGGTCCTGACTTCCATTGCTAGAGGATTAGAGGGTGCACCGAATGAGAGGCACTTCTCCAGAACAACTACCGCTTTGGCATTCTTCACGGCTTCAGCGATCTCCTTGGCGGGGAATGGTCTGAACATTCTGAGTCTCAGAACTCCAACCTTTTCTCCTCGTTCACGGAGTGCATCAGCAGTTACCTTTGCAGTACCACCTGGACTGCTGTGTGTTAGAATGATTATCTCTGCATCATCTGTCCTGTATTCTTCAAGCATGCCATACTTGCGTCCGGTCATCTTCTCGAACTCTGCCTCGACTTTCTTGAAGACTGCTGGGACCTCGTCCATTGCTCTGTCTTGCTGCTCCTTGAACTCGAAGTAGTAGTCAGTAAGTGCAAGTGGTCCCATTGTTATAGGCTTATCAGGATTAATAGATACGAAGGGCTCTCGCTCGCCAACGAATTCGTGAACCGCCTCAGTTGGAAGCATTTCAATACGTTCTACGTTGTGACTTAGAATGAAACCGTCAATGGCAACGATAATCGGTAGAAGAACATCATGGTCCTCTGCAATCTTGAATGCCATGATAGTTGTATCGTAGGCTTCCTGTCCACTCTGACAGTATATCTGAATGAATCCGCTGTCACGTGCGCCATATGTGTCACTCCAGTCGTTGTGAATGTTAATTGGAGCAGACAAAGCACGGTTGGCTACAGTCAGAACAATTGGCATTCGCATGCCTGATGCGCAGTAAAGAATCTCCCACATTAGAGCAAGCCCTGCCGATGCAGATGCAGTTGCAACTCTGGCACCAACTGCTGACGCACCCACACAGGCTGACATAGCACTATGCTCAGACTCTACCGGTATGACTTTGGTTTTCACCTCACCATCTGCTGCGAACTTCTGAAAGTCTTCAACGATGATTGTCTGAGGAGTAATTGGGTATGCTGCAAGAACATCAACACTGCACTGCTTGAGTGCGTATGCGATTGCTGCATCACCTGTGAGGCCTTCAACTTTAATTTGGTCTTTCGGAACTCTTTCAACGGTCATCCTACTCGTCCTCCATATGGATGCTCTCTGTTGGGCATTCATTTGCACAGATGCCGCAACCTTTGCAGAAGTCGTAATTGTATTCGTAGGAGTACTTGCCGTCCTTCTCGATCAGTTTGACCGCGTTATCCGGACAGTAAATCCAGCAGAGACCGCATGTTCCATTCTTTATCCAAAGGCAGGTTTCATCTTTGTGGATAGGTTTCCTAGCTCTCCATCCGCCAGTTTTGTACCCTGTCGCGTTGCCGGGTTCTACGATATTACCGGCGATTGGGATTTCATTGAATTTTTCATTCATCCAATCTTCGCCTCCGTAATTGCTCTTTCCATCGCTGCCTTGTTCAAGTCACCGACCTTTCCTGGATATCGGTTGAGAACCTCGTTAATCACAGTATCAATTTTCACAACACCTGTGGCTTTTACGGCTGCGGCCATTGTAGGCATATTGTAGAATGGTCTACCCAATACCTCCATCGCAATAGTGCTGGCATCAACCGTAACAACAGTGCCGGATTTGAAGTCGAACTTCTTCCGGACATCTGCTGGTTCCATGTTACTGTTCAAAACAAGCGTTCCCTCAGCCTTGATACCCTCTGCAGGGTTAACTACATCCAGGAGTGTTGGATCAATACAGACCACAACATCGGGTGCATAGACCTGAGAATAGACTTGGATGGGCTTTTTACTGATTCTGAGGAACGCCCTAACTGGGGCTCCTGTTCGTTCCGGACCGAACTCGGGAAAGGCTTGGATATAACTATCCTCTGCCAAGGCTGCCTTACCCAGCATCTGATTGCTGGTTACGACACCCTGACCGCCTCTACCATGCCAGCGGAACTCCGTAATGCCTTTAGCAAAGTCCAACGCCATAGTAAATCTCACCTATAGGGAGAAGCTTCACAGGAAGGCGCGAAGTGGGGTGCTTATGTATTTAATGGCTTGACCATCAGCTAGTATTGTAAAACTGTTTCCTGCCTTTGACGAAGTTTGCCCTTAATGAGAACTAGTACTTGTAGTCATTTTCAGCATACAACAGATTCATAACAATGGAATGAAAATTGGTCGCATAATCAAGGTCTTCTTTACACTCATTCCCTTTTATTGCGGCATGTCTTATGACCCAGCTAGAGCGTCTGAAAAAAGAGCTTTGAAAGGACAAATGTCCCTTCAAATGACTCAAGATAATCTTAGCCTCTTTGTTTCACAAACACAACTATGGCAACACAAACGACTATTCCAATCCCACCAACGAGCGCAATAGTACCTAGCGGGAATTCTTCTCCGGGAGTCGTTGGTGATTGAGGTACATACTCGTAGTCGTCAGGAATTGCATTGTTTGGAAGGGCTCTTGGTGCGGGATCGCTATTCGCAGCTGAGCCAAGAATGGGATAGGGTTTGTCAACAATTTCATTTTCATCGGCATCAGGAAGTGCCCATGTGTCATAGAAGTTCCCTTCAATGACCGAATCATCTGCATGGTCACAGATGTGACAAGAATTTCCCGTATCAAAGAAATCATTGCCTGTGACAATATTGCCTGTGCAGTTGGCTTTTATCTCAACTGCAAATTCTGTGCTATTGATGAAAGTATTATCAATCAGAGAATTATCTTCGGGATACATGTCAAGAGACATCGAGAAAGTAATGCCATTTTCTCCAACATTTCTGATGATGTTGTTGGATATTTCATTACTATCTCCATAGCACACTATACCATTGTTTGTGATGTCACGAATTACATTGTTTCTAAATACGATTCCAGAAGCAACTCGACCAAGTCGGAAACCCGTTCTACAGTTGCGAATTTCATTGTTTTCTATGGTTGTATTCCCACCTTTCTTCATATTAATGCCAACAAATGACATATTATCAATGATATTGTCAGTGATTCGCACATTGGTTGTTTCATCATAAACCATGCCATCATTTCCAAGGTCGATGAATTCATTGAATCGTATGACTGAATCGGAAAGCGATTGAGACTCTATTCCGTTCCCAGCATTTCCGACAAATGTATTATTCTCTACAAGGATGTTTGCTGTGTTATATAGTACCATTCCGCTATGGCAGGTATCAAATGTGTTGTTTCGTATTATCCCCGCAGTTGTGTGATCTATCCACACACCACAAATTACGCCGCCAGTAGTCACAAGATTCTCTTCGAAAATCCAATGTATGCCTGTGTTCCAAATTCTCACGGGTTGAACAAGCGTTGCAAAAAATCGGTAACCTGAGATGACAATTGGATCTCCAGAGGATCCGGATCCCGGCCACCCCTCCGAAGCGGCTGTTGACAGAAAATCTGAATCACCATCTATTTCTACTGCACCATGTTCAACATAGGTTTGCGATGACACTGGTTCTCTGATTGATTCAGAAGGCACGGTGACTGCTGGACCGGCATCACTGGCAAGCATTCCTGAAGACATCAAAGGAATCAATGACAAAATCACGATTACGCCCAAAGTTGTATATCTTAATCTCATATTCCGTTTCCACCTCTAAATTCTTCCCGCGCTAGATATCCAATGTCCCATATCACAAGGAAACGCAGTTAATATAATTCTGACCGGCGCAATGGGCGGATGCTCATCTAAGAGAACCCTTTCGCATAATTGCCAGTACAAGGAATACGACGATTACTGAGGTTGCCACAAATGCCTGCACTAAGAAAAGACCATATTCCACCCCCAGTTCCGCGATAGTAGTCCCACTAACTGCAACATAGGTATACCAAGATGGCAATTCGCAATTTGGTGAAGCTACAGGCTGCTCATCGTAATTTCCCGATTCGCCTGCAATAGGATATGCGATGTCCACAATTCCATCTAAGTTATCATCGGGGGCGTTCCATGAAGAAATGTAGTTTCGCGTGAAGATGTTTCCCTCGCCATCATCCCATATCTGCTGAGTGACATTATTGCCAATCAAATCATTCTCACTAATCGTGTTGTTATCACATGAGCTGCTAATTCTTACACCAAACTGAGTGTTATTATGAATTGAATTGTGGGCTATGAAATTCCTTGCTGCATAAGAATACAATCTGATTCCATCACGCCTGCTATTGAATATCTCGTTGTCAGAAATGATGTTGTCGGACCCTCCACACATGACCCCTGTTTGGTATGAATTAATAATTGTGTTATTGGATATGAAATTGCTGTATCCTTGAAGGCTCATTCCTAGTGTTTGGTGTGAAATCACATTGTTTGCAATTATGTTCTCCTTGGCCGAATAATCCGCTGAATCTGGCCAGAATTCTATACCGCTTCCGCCATTATCATGAATTGTATTTGTTAACACGCTATTATTCTCACAGCCAAAATCCAAGAGGATTCCACTTTTGCGATTATCATAGATGTGGTTATTGACAATCGTATTGCCGGTGCAGACGAGCTCGAGAACAATACCTTCATTGTAATTATCATAGAGGAAGTTTTCCACCATTGTACAGTTGCGGATATTCACCATGTGAAACGAAATTGCAGAATTAACAACAATCGTGTTTCTGATCACTCCATTCGTAGCATTGGCAAGATACAGTCCACACCAGGATCCATCTAATCCATCAAGGTAATTATTCTCAAAGATGAAGTGAAGGTCAGTATTCACTACTCTGAGGAGATGTCGTGCCATTTGAATTCGATATCCAGAGATGATTATCGGGTCCCCTGCGGTACCGCTTCCCTCCCAATTCTCCAGACTTGCTTGTTGAAGGAAGTCCGCATTTCCAAGTATTGCAATAAAACCATGGTCAACGTATGTATCCGCGGAGATTGCCTTTCCTCCATCGTCCTTCGATGCAGAAACTGGAATCGTGATTGATGCACTTACAGAAAACAGGAGGCCAACTATCATCAATATCAAAATTCGACTGCCATGCTGCTTAAGTTTCAAGAAAGATACCTCTCCGCAGTGGTGTTTCAGTGTGACTTGTTTTATATTGAAAGGTCGCAGCAATGGGTAGATATTCAACGCATTTTTTTGATGAGCAACATGAGGACAATAACAGATCCGACACACGCCATCGATGCATATGCTATCAATTCTGTTCCTTCGCCGCCAAAGACACTGATCATAACTGAAACCCATACTTCATCAGATACTGAGTGCCCTGCCGCATCAGAGAATTGGATCGTGAAGTTATGTGAGCCAAGGGGTAAGCCATCAACCGATATATTGAACGTTTCACTTAACCAAGCGCTATTTAGGATTTCTTCGTCATCAAGAAAGAGTCTGAAGTATGCAGGATATTCGTCTGTGGCGTTCCATGCTAGCCAATTGCCTGTTTCTCCTTCATCATAGCGGAGGTCATCAGGACTCGTCACAATTGGAAATGTTATGTCGACAAGTAATGATGCAGAGAGGTCTCTAGAAGCGCCTCCATCAATCACGTACGGCAAAGATGTGAAATCGCTCCAACGACTTGATATCCAGGTGTTATTTACTCCAATATCCCTTGCGTTGCTCTCAACGAGCAACTCCCCATCTATCCAATTTCCGTTCCATCCGAAATAACTCTGGAATACTGTTATGTTTCTTGAATCTGAACTCAAATCAATTCCATAACCGCTATTAGCATAGAACGTACAGTACTCAATCCGCGAATCATTACCTTGATAGTATCTAATCCCGCCATCATTGCTGTGAAATGTGCATCTCGAAATTAAGCCAAAATCCAATGAATCTACCCACATGCCAAAATTAGCCAGTGAGATATCGCAATTCCTTACAATGATGTATTCACTGTTAAACAGATAGATTCCATAAGTTGATGCACGTATTTCGCAATCTTCTATGATTCCATTTCTCACATTGGTTAACATAATTCCAATATGTCCCGCATGTAGGACACTGCTCTCTATGACAAAATGTGCGGATGTATCAGATATGCCGATTGCTGTCTGTGTTGCATTTATGAATACATTGGCCAGCACATAGGGGTCTGTTTCAGTTCCTGCCCCCGAAAATCCTGCACGAGCAAAATCTGCATCTGAAGCGATTACAATTGAGCTTCGCATAGTGTTCTGGCTTTCAACATAGCCACTTTCATGAACTTGCGTAGACATTCTCTCACTTTGGGAAATCAATGGTTGAATGAGAATGATTGCGACAACTATCAAGACAATATTCTTACGAATTTCGAGTCCCTCCGACGTTAGAACGTTCATCATCATCTGTTTTCATGTTTTCGAATAAAGCCGCATGCATAGGATTGGACTCCAGAAAGAGCTTTCGATATTCGTCGTTCTTGAGAAGAACCATGACCTCATCCTTGGATCTATCGACCTCAATGAATCTAATGTGTCTCTCAATGGCTCTTGGATAGAACCCATACATGATATCAATAGCCATCAGGATCATGATGAAAACCATTGGTCCTATCACCGGAAGGAGTGGTCGAGAAAACTCTCTTGCTGTAAGTGCCCCAAGAATAAAGTAGAGTAAAGGATAGAAGAGAACCATAAATCCAATTACAGATAGAACTTTCTTTTTGGGAGTTGTCATTGTGTCAGATCCATGCTGTAGACAGGCAGGAACCCAGAATGTTGTTCCTCCTCTTGCTTCTGAAAGAATTAACTCTCCCTTATCTTGCGGTTTTGCCCAGCCGCTAACTAACCCGCGTGTATCATTCCAGCGGTCTCTTGTTTCTAAGACAATTATTGCAACCAGATCTTCAGCCTCCCTCATGCAGACAGGGCAAACTTCTGGAAATACAGATTTTGAAAGACTTGCGTGAACTATGTTCTTTCGATTCTTATCGTCGATAATGCTTTCTTTCACGCCCAATTTCTATAACCTCTGATTATGTCTAGAGATTACTCTGGAGGTATTATCACAATTTGAACACTCGTCTGTATTTGTCCAGTTTCGCCTTCGGTAGCCTCGAATGTATCAAATGTCATTTCGTATCGAAATCTTTTTTCCATCATCTTGATTTCATGTGCAATTCGAACTCCTAATCCGATACCCTTGAAACCATACCCCCGCACTGCCACCATTTTCTTATCCTGCTTCACAAGATCATTAACCGTTCGTGCAATCCTGATCACGTCGATTTTGCCTGCCTTATTTGATACTTCAATCAAGACATATTCACCAGTATCAAACACACCAACATCCTGCTCTAAAGTAATAGATATCAAAGCATCGGAGAGTTTCAGTTGTTCTGGTATTCGTTCTCGGAGGGACATGGTTTATTTCTGGCTATCATGCCATAATAACTTCACTGTCCAAGTCCCAAATACTAATCCTCTTAAACGAAGTTGGCTCCACATAAAATGAGGAGTTGCCTCAACTGAACCGAAATAAAACTGCTGCAATTGTCGTTGCTGTTGTTGTTCTATCATCATTAGCTGTCGTTGCATTTTGGTATCCTACAACAGTACCAGATGTGCGCATCGGCTATCTATCTCAGGATTCACATCAATTAGCTCTGAGAGTGGCTGTTGTTAACGGTTGGTTCGAAGAAGCTGGCCTTAATGTTGAACTATTGCAATTTCAGAATGGGGCATATGAAATGGATGGGTTCCTTGCAGGGCAAATTGACATGGGATATCTTGGAGTAGCTCCAGCTCTTGTCAAGAGCATAAACCAAGGTATAGGTGTGACAGTTCTTGCCGCTGCAAATTCTGAAGGTTCTTCTATAGAGGTTCTCAAGTCAGAGTATGATGCTGGTCATATAACCAACATCACTGATTTAGTTGGAAAATCAATCTATCATCCTGGTCCTTCGACTGTCCAAAACTTCCTGCTTCGAATGGCTTTGAATAATGCCGGGTTGTCTGTTGATAATGTGACACTCCAAGTCGCACGAGTACAGGATATGGCGGATTCTCTTACTGTAGAGGCTCCTGCGTATATATCTTGGGAGCCGTTTCCATCTCTCTCTGAATATGAGCAGAAGACTGTTCCATTACTGCTATCCGGTGAAATCTGGCCCCAACACCCCTGCTGTGTTGTTGCTGCAAAGAATAGTTTTCTTGCTGCTAATTCTGAGATTGTGCAGACTGTTGTCGATATTCATACACGGGCAGAGGAGTGGATTCTTAGTAACCCTGTAGATGCGCTTGCTATTGCAGTTGACTGGCTAGGTATTGCTGAAACACCAGTTGCTACAGCCTTGAGTCGAATCACGTATAATTATACGCTCAATGTTCCTGGCGTAGAAGCCTATCTTCGATTCTTGATAAGTGAGGAACTTGTTACAATGGCAGAGAGTCAGGTGGATGCGTATCTGACGAACTTTATCAATCTCTCATTTCTATAGTCCTTGTATGAAACGACAGACACAAAAGCAGCTTGCGATTCGGGACACTTGAGACCTATGGGGCAGAGTAAAAGGGACTCAAGTCCGACTTCCGCCAAGAATTCCAAAAAGAGTATATTCCCTAATTCTCGGAATGTTATGATCAAAGGAGTTATTCCTTTAGTGATTTTACTCATTCTATGGCAATTAATAGCCATGATTTCCACTCGCAATCAAATGGCTGGACCCATCGGACTAGATGAGGTAGCTCGTCAATTCATCAAACTTCTTTTAGAAGGCGATTCGGAGGGGCAAACGCTAATTGTTCATGCAAGCCTCAGCCTATACCGGGTAGGTCTTGGCTTTATTGTAGCAATTCTTACAGCTGTTCCACTTGGCATTGCAATTGGAAGGTACAGACTGGTTGATTCAATTCTGGGTCCAGTCGTCGAGGCTATACGTCCGATACCACCTATCGCATGGATTCCGATTTCCATTCTTCTATTCCAATCTAATTTCACGAGCGGTCAAGTATTCATTATCTGGATTGGATCCTTCTTTCCTATTTTGATTAACACGACTGCTGGTGTGAAACGAACAAAGCCTGTTCATCTGGATGTTGCATGTACATTTGGTGCAACAGAGCCACAGATTCTGAGTAAGATAATACTCCCGTCAGCGGCACCTGAGATTTTTGCGGGATTACGTATTGGGTTTGGGATTGGTTGGATGTGCTTAGTCGCAGCTGAGATGATTGGAGGCGGACTCGGCCTTGGATACTTAGTGATTCTTACAGAGCAACTTGGGCTTGTTGGTCAAACAATCTCGGCAATGCTTCTCATTGGGCTCATAGGGTTCGTTTTCAGCTACCTCTTTCTAAGTGCTGAAAGATACTTGTTGCGTTATAGAGAAGAAATCTCGGTCTAGTCTATTGATTCTGAAGCGCCTTTTCCTGCTCAGCTTTCAGTATTTCCAGGATTTTGGCTCGAAATTCGCGACTTTCGCTACTGGCTCTCACTCTTGGTCGCGGAAGGTCGATTTCATACTCTGCAATAATCTTGGCAGGGATATTGCTCAAGAGCAAGATCCTATCAGACATGAAAACAGCTTCATCCACATTATGTGTAACAAATAGAATGGTTGAACCAGTTTCATCCCACACCCTGAGGAATTCTTCCTGCATATGGTTTCTTGTCTGCGCATCAAGGTTTGAGAATCCTTCATCGGACGCAAGGACATCTGGACTTGTAACAAGGCTACGTGCCATCTCGGTTTTTCTTGCCTGTCCCCCTGAAATCTCGTGAGGGTAGTTTTCTTCTAATCCCTTGATTCCTACAAGCTCTATCATATCGTTGACAAGCTTTCTACGAGTTTCAATTTCAATACCTTGGATTTCCAAACCGAATTCTATATTCTTGCGAACATTAAGCCACGGGAAGAGAGATTCCTGCTGAAAGATCAATGCAACTCTGTTATGTCCTATGCTTTCTTCCTTGTTATCAATGAGAACTGCACCAGCATCTGGTTCCATCAAGCCTGCAATTATTTTGAGCAGCGTGGTCTTTCCGCAACCTGATGGCCCAAGTATACTTAGAAATTCCCTTTCTTTGACCTCAAAGCTAATGTCGTCAAGTACTCGCACTTTTTCAACTTCGCCGTTGGAGTACGCTTTGGAAACATGCCTCACTGACAGCTTTGACAAGACCGACACCTATGTTATCGCGAGCGGTGCTGAGTTAAATACTGTACCTTTGATGATTTTGCGCATCGAAGACCACCAAGCAAAGTAAAAAAAGGACTATTGCAGACTCGCATACGTGTTTCGACACTAGAGAGGTACCTGCAATTCACAATTATATGCACTGCCGAGCAGACTATACATAGAATGGAGCTGTAATAATTTGGTTTCACCTAGAATCTTATTCGATATACCCGATGAACTAAGCACTAGTGCCATTGCAGTAGGTGATGTAACTGGTTCAGGGACGTCTCAGCTCTGCACAGGTGGACGTGATGGTGTAGTTCGCCTTTACGACCTTAACAATTCAGAGACCCAACTCCTTGCTCAGCATGATGTGACAGGAGCGATTCTTTCAATTAAGATTGCAGATGCAAATAATGATGGCATGATGGAGATTGTGGTTGGCAGAAGTGTTGGACCCGGTGAGAGTCCAGGAGCAGCTGGCACTGTCCAGATCTACCGATATGCTCCTAGCGGGACTCTTGAATTGTTGTCACAAGCTGCAGTAGATCGATTTGTGACCACGGTTGTTGTGACTGATGTTACTGGGGACAACAAGAACGAGATCTTGGTTGGAGGAAGCGACTCTACTCTAAGAGTACTAAAACTTGACCCTCAAAACAACCTGACTGAATACGTGATGCGTGTTCTCGAAGATATGCCAATTTCGATAGGAACGTGTGATGTTATTGGTGATGAAATTGATGAAATCGTTACTGGAAACCGTGATGGTTCGCTCCGCGTATTCAAGGTTACAAATGGAGCTCTCGACCAAATAGAAGCCCTCCAACTTCCTAGCCCGGTCATATCTATTGCCTCAGGAGATATTCTTGGCGATAGAAAGATGGAGCTTGCTGTCGTTACACATGATGGTTCAATCAGGATCTACAGAAACGAAGAGAGCAAACTCGAATTATTCTCTGACCTTCAACATGTCAAGGCTCTATCGGTTCGGATTGCGGAACTCAATGCAGACCACATGGATGAGATTGTTGTCGCAACTTCTGACTACAAAGTTGCATTCTACAACCTATATATGGCCGAGCTCCAGAAGATTACCGAAGTCGACATTGGATCTAAGATTCTATCGATATCCGTTGGTGACGCCAGCGGTGATGATAGAAAAGAAGTACTAGTTGGCGTTTCTGAAGGTCCGCTACAGGTAATTCAGGGACTTTATCATATCATTCCAAAATTCAAAATTATTACTCCTGCTGATGGAAGCACGGAGATGACAGGAAAACTATCCGTTGTCAATGTTACCGATGTCTCTGTTCAAGGAATAGCCGGCAAGATTTACTGGTTTCCAAAGAATAACTTGGATGTAGAGCCACAGCAAATACGATTTGATATTGGACCAAGTGAAACAAAGACTATTGACATCAAACTTGTACCCCGCGAACAGGGCAGTGTAGTTGTTAGGCCCATTGTCTTAATGTGGACAGATGAAAGCGGTCAGGTTCGTCAGGTTACCACTCCCGAAACTGCAATTCTTGTTGATGCTGGAATGGTGCAGGCAGCACCTGCGACGACCTCCCCCGTTACAATACATGTTGATGAATCCGTGGTTGAGATGGACGACCCATTTCCTCCTGTTGAAGGGACAGGTTTTGGCGCTATCTCCCCTGACGGTGAAAAACTGCAGATAAAAACCAGCAGTGGCTCTGCAGAATCCTTGAAAGCTGCCGAAGAGCTTTTAGATCAGTTATTTGGTGAAACAACGACTCCTAGTGTTGATGAGCTGGTTTCTGATATTCCCCCAGAAACATCCATTCATGAAACTGCAGAATCTACACCTTCCACATCTGGACCTGAAGCAACAGAATCTGCTTCATTTGTCGAAATTGAAAGCCCTATGATTACTGAAATTCGGACTCGCACACCCAAACCTCCTCGCCCCGGTGCAGAGAGCGATAGCTACAGTTACCTGTTTAAAGTGATGATTATTGGAGAAGGTGCGGTTGGGAAGACTGCGCTCGTCAACAGGTACACCACTGGGCAATTCGAAACCGATTATAAAACAACGATTGGTAGTCAGTTCGCCGTAAAGCTAACCCACATATCGCCTCCTGAATCTACTCACTCTATTGGAATCAAAGTGCAAGCATGGGATGTAGCTGGACAGGCTCGATTCAAGGCTGTACGTAAGATGTATTATAGTGGGGCAGCAGGAACGCTTGTTGTATTTGATGTCACTCGACGCAGATCCTTCACCGAGCTTGTCAAATGGATTGAAGAAGCTGATGAATCGATTGGCATAAGAGTGCCAATCATATGCGTCGGCAATAAGATAGACCTACCTGACCGGGCTGTACCTTCTGATGAGGCAAAGAAATGGGCTGAGGACCAAGGATTTCTATACATGGAAAGCAGCGCCAAGACTGGTGAAGGTGTTGCTGATATGTTCACAGTGTTATCAGAGCTCATGTGGCGAGAAGCACGTGAATCTGCTGACGCAAAGAAACAGGCTCGCTAATGGCGTGGAGTCCAAGATACCTGCCCTTCTCTGATCGAGCTACTCAAGTTCTCCATGAATACAGGTTCACGGGAATGGACAGCTCTTTGGTAACAATGAAAAGCGATGCATACAATCTCTAGGTTGATACACAATGGCTTCTGGAGCATCTAACACCCCCTCAAAAATAACCAAATTGCTTTCCATTTCGCATGACAAAGATGTTGATGGACTCAATTCAGCCGCTATAGTTCGCAGGTATGCAAATTCCAAAGGCTTGAAACATGAGGTTATGCTTACGGATTATGGGGGATTTGAAAAGGTATTCAGCAAAGTAGCATCATATCGAAATACGTTGATAATCGTCACTGATCTTGGGATGGACGATACGGAACTAGAAAAAATCTATGACGGACTCTCACATGCAGTTGCTCAAGGATGCCGACTTGTATGGCTTGACCATCATCAGTGGTCCGACACCTCTGCGAAAAAGATTCTTTCTCTTGGAAATAAACCCGTTCTGAAAGTCAACCATGAATACTGTGCAGCTGAAATAGCATTCAAAGTATTAATGCCTCGCGATGAAATATCTAAGGATCTGGCACGTATTGCACATGATACAGATTTTAATTATCGGGAAATCGATGTTGCAAGCGCGCTCACAGATGCTCTATCTGTAATCCGATTTGGAGCGCTTGACCGTAGGGAGGATTTGACTGAGGCTTTGAAGCCACTACTAACATCTCTTGCTGACGAAGGCGTTTCTGGAGTGTGGGACGAGTCAGTAAAACGATTCAAAGACTCTCTCCTATCAAAAAGGGTAGACCACTATCGAAAAGACAGGGCGAAGAAGATGAAGAAATCTCTTGCCGGTCATAATGATATAGAGATTCATGACAGACTTGTTAGAATGATTGAGTTGCCAAGTGGAGTCACTACAACTGATATAGGTACCTTTCTGAGTAATCCCGAAACTCTTCGGACATTTGGGGATGGCCTTAAAGTTGCAGACCTGCTTATATCCATAAGTCAAGGGGGAATGCTTGGCTTTAGGAGAGGTTCAGAGAGGGTTCTCTGCAACGCTGCAGCCAATCTTTTCGACGGCGGAGGACATCCCTATGCAGCAGGTGGAGAATATGGTATGTATGATGATTTCCAAGCAGTATGCGATGATATTGCTCTTACACTATCAAAAAGCACCGATTGGGTTGTCTAGGGGAGTATCTCACCGATTAGCTTCATCCACAAGCTTTCTGAACATCTTCGCATAAGATTTTGAAAGGTCTTGAGCTTCATCCCACAGTGCATCGAATGCATTGACTGCATCGTCAATTAGTATATGGTTCCCCTTCCTTGTTATCAAAGCCACACTATCAGGTCTTGGCGAGTGTGCCAAGAATAGCAGCATTTTCTCTCTGTTCAAGCTGATCATTGTATACCCTATGTCTTTCTTCTCTGCAAGTCTGATCTGGACCTTTCCACTTGCTAACCCCGTTTCCATGAGTTCATGTTCTCCTTCCGCGAAGGAATGCAAAATAGTTTCTATCAATCTAGCACCAAACGGATCTTGGCTTAGAAGAGATCTTACTTCAAGTCCATCTCTTGCTGCTTCAATGACCTTTTCTTCAACATGACTGCTTGTCCCTCCAAGATCAAGAACATTCGATCTCGCGCTTATCCTCAGAATATCTCCTTCCCCTACTCCTGTGCACATCTCTTGTACAATAGTGCTTCTCACATTCTGTAGTCCTTCGATTACTCCAGTTAATCTTTCGACATCCCTTCCAGTGAGTTTCTGAATTATGTATCTTGAAACTTCATCTGAATCTATATTCTCGAGAAATGCTATCTGCTGTTCTGTTTCGTCTATTTCGTCTGCTAACTTGATTTTGGTTCGGTCAATATATGTTTGGAGAGCGTGTCCTATTGATTCCGGGTCCGCTGAATATGTATTTGGTGTATCGATACGATTTACGATGATAAAGCCATCAGCTTCTAAATTTGACAGGCATTTATAGATCCACGCCCTTGAGAATCTTTTTTCGATCGAAGCGTTTGCTTCAACATGAATTTCGTCAACGGTATGTCCAATTCTCGTATCCATCTGAAGATTCAATATGATTCCAAGGATTTGAACATCTCTTCCATTAAGACTCAATCCGATTTTTTCCAGAACCCGTTTGGCACTTGAACGCTTCAAAAACACCCCTCAACTAAACAATTCAGCCTCAGCAAGATCTGTAGCTCCATCAAAATCTTCATCAAATCTGTCTACTATCTCATCCACAAGCTTTGAGTTTACTGATCGTGGTATCCAAACTGCTGTGTAAGGATCATCAGAAACCACTAACACAACACCCTCTCTAT
>CAYMLT010000016.1:25184-25974 GCA_964391265.1 uncultured archaeon | reverse complement strand
ATACCAGCACCACCAATGATACCATAGGTGATCACAAGATAGACTGTGCCTAGTAGTTCTTGACCAGCGGTTACAACATCAACAAAAGTAGCAAGCAAGTAGCCAATACCGAGAAGTATACCGCCTATAGTGGCGACCTTCCTTGGACCTACTTTATCCTGCCATCTTCCTGCAAATATCATAAAGAGCGCAAATGATGCAAGACCAGCAGCGAATGGCATCTGGGTCATAAGAGAAGCCCATGCGTAATCACCTGTGGTCGTGTTGAGCGCTGTTTGGAAGAAGGACCATGCATAGATGGACCCCAAACAGAGCTGCACTATTAGCGCGCCAAAAATGACGAGATAGCGATTTCCAATATTTTCTGACATGATTATCTTCACCCGGAAGACTGTCGAATCTTATGTCCGGCCGGATGAATCCACTCTAAAAGGCTTCCGACATGTTCGACATTTCTCAGAATGAGTTGCTGATATTGGGCTGTTTGAAAATGCATATAGGCGGGTTATGTTTGAAGCATCTTGTTGACTTGGGGTGATTCTTGTGACCGGACTAAAGTGGACTGAAGAATATAAGAGCAAAATCCTTGATGCTGGAAAGGCTATTAAGAAAATTAAAAGAGGGGCTCGAATTTTCCTTGGAACAGGTTGTGGTGTCCCATATCATCTGGTTCAGGAACTTGCAAAGCATGCAGACCAAATGTCAGACATTGAGATTGTACACCTTCTCACTTTAGGAGATACTCCATCTGCAGACCCAAAGTTTCAATCACAATTTAGGCACAATACCT
>CAYMLT010000016.1:11727-25174 GCA_964391265.1 uncultured archaeon | reverse complement strand
TTGTCTCTGAAAATATACGGGATGCGGTTGCAGAAGGAAGAGCCGATTACTCTCCGATAATGCTCTCGGATATTCCTCAGCTTTTCCGTTCAAAGAGAATGCCGATAGATGTTGCAATGATACAGGTCAGTCCACCTGATAGTCATGGATATTGCTCAATGGGAATCTCAGTCGACATAACAAAGTCTGGAGCTGAAAGCGCGGACCTTGTCATAGCACAGGTCAATGAGAACATGCCTATCACGCATGGTGATTCATTTCTGAACGTCATAGACCTCGATTATCTAGTGCCGTTCGATGAACCACTCCGAGAGTTTGAAGCAGATGAGGCGGATGAACGAATCAAGCTCATTGGATCCTACTGTGCGAGACTGATTGAAAATGATTCTACTCTGGAACTTGGTATTGGCGCGTTGCCTCAGGCAGTCGCAGAGAGCCTGCTTGAGATTGGTGTTCAGGATTTGGGAATCCATACTGAGATGTTCAGTGATAGCATAATTCCACTCATAGAGAAGGGTATTGTAACCAATAGAAAGAAGTCGCTTCATAGAGGTAAAGCCATAGCATCATTTGCAATGGGCACTAAGAAGCTGTATGATTATCTAAACGACAATCCCTTTTTCCAATTTTATGATACAGCCTATGTCAACGACCCCTACGTAATTGGTCAAAATAACAAGATGATTGCAATCAACTCAGCACTTGAGGTCGATCTTACAGGCCAAGTCTGTGCCGATTCGATTGGCCACAAGTTCTACAGTGGAATCGGTGGTCAGGTTGACTTCATCAGAGGTGCTAAACGTTCGATTGGTGGAAAAGCGATTATTTGTATCAAATCGACGGCGATGGATGGCGAAATATCACGCATCGTGCCTCGTTTGAGTGAAGGGGCAGGAGTAGTAACCACTCGTGGTGATGTCGATGTGATAATCACAGAATACGGACTCGCCACTTTACACGGCAAGACTATTCGCGAACGAGTACTCTCCCTAATTGCAATTGCACATCCCAAGTTCAGAAACGACCTACTTGAGGCTGCAAAGAAGATGCATTATGTATTCGAGGATCAAGTGCCATTCCAAGTCCAGGGAACCTACTTCGCAAGCGAATATGAATCCAGAGAAACCTTCAAGGGACCAGAAGGAGAGATTGAAGTACACTTCCGATTGATTCGACCGGATGACTCAGATCGAGTCAAAGAATTGTTCTATGACCTCTCAGAGGAGAGCGTATACTTCAGATTCTTGACACCTCTAAAGAGCCTTAGAAGGCAGACACTCCAAGACTTCTATAATGTGGACCAAGACGCAGATGTTTCAATTGTGGCAGCTGTGAATCCAGAAGGTGAAGGAAGGACGGAAACACTGATTGGTGCAGGAAGGTATTTGCTCAATAGGAATACCAACCAAGCAGAGTTTGCACTTTTGGTGAATGATGAATACCAGCATAAAGGAATCGGAACATTTCTTCTAAACCAACTCATGCGTATTGCAAAGAGCAAGGGAATTGAAGCCTTTGTTGCATATGTTCATCCACAGAACCAAAAGATGATCAAATTCATCCACCAGACGGGAAAAGTCATTGAGAGCAAAATGAGCATGGGAGACGAAGAATACGTCTTCATACTCAAGTTGTAGATCTCATTACAAAGTGCTCACATATAGCTGTGACGGATTTGAGCAGGTCGGCCATCAGTGTGGATAGTTTCTAGGAAAGTAATCATAGGGTCATTTGGAAAATCGTATCCAGCTTCAAGTATCATTTCACGAAGGCGAACATAGACTGGACGTAAAGACTCCATCGACGGCTCATCAAGTGCCTTGCAGAACAGGTCATACGTTTCATCATCAATACCCATATTTTTCACATGACGGCTCCACCATTTTAGAGGGGGAGTCCAAGATTTCTTGATTGTAAACCAGAGATTGACAGCAGCAACAAGGGCTCTATATAGATTCAGTTTCATATCATGAGCCTGATTGCGTTTGGAATTAAGCAAGGCATTACCAAGAGACCCTCCAACTAGGAAGAACTTGTTCTTCAACCGGTCAAGATGCTCTTCTTCGGGATACCGTGCCAGTTTTTGACGCCACTCTTCGAGGGTTCCTGTTGGATCATGGATAACCACACCCTCCTCGTAAGGAAAATGGTCTATGTCGAGAGGCGATTCCAACTGCTGCTTGAACCATGCGTCGGAAACTGGTGAAAAATCAATGACAAGTCGCTTGGGTTCTACAGATTCATCATGTTCCAGCCAGATGGTATCCTTCAGCTCAAGTCCTTGATAATATTCATCTGTGACATAGATGAGCGCGTCCCAGTCTGTATCGGGGGCACCAAATCCGGTAGCACGACTACCCCATAGCATGACGCCTTTCACATGTGGTTCTTTAATCAATTCATCAAGACGCTTTCGTGCCATTGGATCTTCTATTTCTTCAATGCTGCGAACAATAGGAATGCGAGTCTCTGCCAATTAGTAGGTCACCTTGGATTCATTCGGTAATCGGGTCTAATTAAAGACTCGTCATTCACGCCATACCTACTCGATGCGCGTGGTTGGCCCTTCATCCATTCCCATTGGTCGAAGCCCCTCATGGATACTCTCAATCCAACGATCGTATTCTTCCATGGACCGTAAGCCCTCAACTCTACTCACAGGCATACCCTTCTTGAAGGCAATCACTAGGGGGACTCCAAGTATATCGAATTCAGCGCGGGTATTATCAGACTTATCAACATTGGTCTTGGAAAAGGCTACCTTAGACCTGTAATCCAAGGCTAATTCGTCGAGAAGAGGCATCAAGCGTTTGCAGAAGGGACAGTCTTCCCGATAAAAGCTGACAATGGATGTCTTTGATGTACGAATTTGGTCGATAACTTCTCCATCCGTTATGTCCCTGATTTTCCCATCTGCTAAGGGGTCGCCAGATGAACTTCCCAATCTACTTTCAAGATTTTTGGAAAGCATTTCAAAATCAAAGCGCTCTCTCTTATTGTCTTCGGGCAAGTCGCTATCACCTGTATGCTAACAAATAGCCAATTCAGTATGAAGACATAATAATTACCATTGCGTCAATACCTCTTTTTATAGTAACTAAAACAGGAATGCGAGTTTATGTATGTAACTAACAAGGGAAGAATAGTGGCTACTCTATTTGTTGTATTGATTGTGGGAATCAATTTCATTCCTATGACAAGTGCTGAGAGAGATTACTGGCCTACTGATGGATGGAGAGTATCCACTCCAAGAGAACAGGGGATGAATACAACCAAACTTGACGACCTCGTTGATTTTCTGGATGACAGCGCACTTTATCCTCTTAGTTTGATTATAGTCCGAAATGGCTACATTGTCTTTGAGAAGTATCTCAGTCTGGCTGTTGACGTAAATGAAACAATGGACATCTATTCATGCACACTTAGTATCATATCAGCCCTTGTAGGGATTGCCATTGATGAGGGTTTGATTGAGAGTGTTGACGCACATGCACTGGACTTTTTCCCCGATATGGTAGTCAGTACAGATGCGGCCCGGAAAGGTACTATCACAATAGAACATTTGCTAACGATGACTTCAGGACTATCATGGGAAGAAAACAACGACCCTGTAAATATGAAAAATACAGATGACTGGGTGCAGTATGTTTTCGATAAGCCAATGATATTCGATGCAGGAACAAGTTATGAGTATAATTCAGGAAATGCTCATATTCTATCTGCAATTCTTCAGAATGTGACAGGTATGACCACAAGCGAAATGGCGGACGAATACCTCTTCGGGCCAATGGGAATAGCTGATTACGAGTGGGATGAGGATCCGCAGGGGATTACAGATGGGACAGGCGCATGTGAACTCAGCACCAGAGATATGGCCAAATTCGGATACCTCTATCTCAATAATGGTACCTGGGATACTGAGCAGATTGTACCTGCAGAATGGGTCGCTACGTCGCAGCAATCACTAGCGACAGTCAATTCAATCAAGGACTATGGATACCTCTGGTGGATATATCGTGGTGTTGGTGCTTACAATGCTGTTGGTTTCTGGGCAAGGGTCATCTCAGTCATTCCTGAGTACGACATTGTCGCTGTTGTCACCGGGTATGATAGTTATGGTAATTTCCTAAGGGACCAGTGGACTGAGGCAATAACTGATTACATTATTCCTGCGGCTCAGTACAGTGGGGAACAAGCACCAACTTTTGATATTTTTCCAATATTGATTGGTGCAGGTATAGTTTGTGTCGTGCTTGTAATTGCCGTTTTTATTAGAAGGAAGTAGAGAACTAAAACGGAAGGTGGCTTATTGCATGAAGCCGCTTTCCCTTCACTTTTTCAAAAAGACAAAAACTTGCGTACAAACGGAATGTTATGTTGAATTTTCTCTGTGTATCAATACATGGCCGCAAGTCAAGAGAAGAAGAAGCTCATTTTTTCCTCAATTGCATACCCTACAGAATCAGGTGAGAAAGATGCAGTTCTTCTAGCAGAGAGTATTCGAACCTATGCAGGATCAGTATCTCAGGCACCAATTTGGTATTTTGTTCCGAAAATGGGCAGAGAATTCAGCGAGTCCGTCAAGAACAAATTTGCTTCTCTCAAAGTTGATTTAATCCCATTTGATGCAAAAACTGAAGGCATGCAAGTTCCCTTTGTAGCTCAGGTTATAGCACAATCCCAAGCTGAATCCAAAGCACTTGAAAAAACTGAATTACTTGTTTGGCTCAACACGAACGGGCTGATGATTAATGATCCAAAGGAGTTTATTCTACCAGACAACAAGAACCTAGGGTACAGACCTGTTCATCACATTTTGGTAGGGTCCCGTTACAATGAACCAGTCGATTCCTTCTGGAAGCTTATCTTTGAGGTATGCGACGTCCCGGAAGAGCGTATTTTCCCCATGACTGCCCATATAGATAATGAGGAGATTCGTCCGTACTTTAATGCAGGAATACTGGTAACTCGGCCAGAAAAACATCTATTCAAGAAATATCGTGATGTCTTCTTCAAAGTGTATCAAGATCCAGTCTTCACCGAGTTCTATCAAAAAGATCAACGCTATGCGATATTCATTCACCAAGCTATTCTTTCAGGTGTGATTCTTTCCACTATTCCGGCTGAGGAACTACAAGAATTTCCGAACACCTACAACTATCCACTTCACTTATTCGCGGAGGATATTACCGATAATCGACCGGCAGGGATGGAGCAGTTGGTTACCTTTCGGCATGAGGGGTTTCATAATGACGGAGATTGGTTTGAGCGAATGCCTGCAAATGACATTCTAAAGAATTGGATTGCGGATATTCTACACCAAATCTGAAGGAGTGCAATACGACCTCATGATCGTTGTTCTCACAGGTGGATTACTACTTCCTGTAATAATTATGAGTGCAGTATTGATGCAGAAACGAAAACTGAATTGGAAGCGGCACATGAATGAATGCGCCAAAATATGTGCTTAATAAAAAATAGATTTCCACTATTTTATCTCTCTGCGAGCTGTGGATGAAAAGTGAATAGAACGAAAACGATTGGGATATCTGTTGGATGTGTGCTAATTGTTGGCTTAGCGGCTATTATCTCTGTCCTGCTAATCTTCCCTGCAACAACAAATGATGACCAGCTAGAGCCGCCTGAAGGCTTTCGCTATAATGGTGTGGATATCTTCTTTCTGAAGATAATGGGCTTCAAGATAACCTACGAAGACTTGGTGATATACGTGGACCCTGCATATTTCTACGCTGGACGAAACGATTCATTTCTTGAGCCTGCTGATTACATCTTGATCACGCATGACCATCCTACTCACTGTTCGGCGCCTGTTGTTGATAGGCTCTCAGACAATGATACAATTGTTATCACGTCACCGGGGCCTGCAGAAATTGTGGATGCGGATATAATTGTCACACCAGGAGATGTTCTCAACTTTGACAAGGTGAGTTTTGAATTCGTGCCAAGTTATTGCTATCAAGCGACGCTTCTCGACACAGATACGCCAATGCACGAGAGAACTGAGAGTAACACTGGGATTATAATCGATTTTGGAAGTACTAGGATATATCATGCTGGAGATACAGATCGTATACCAGAAATGCAGACAATTGTAGCAGATATCGTCATTCTGCCTACAAGTGCTACTCCCAACCATGCATGGATGAATGCAAGCGAAGCTGCAAAAGCAGTGGATGATATCAAAATCAATTCAAATCTAAAGTATGCAATTCCAACACACTGGGATATTGGGTCTGGTTGGACTACTGATCGAAGATACAATGCGGAAGATTTCGCGGATCTTGCAAATTGCACCGTGATAATCTTGGACCATCTCTATTAGCAGACTTATGAAAGGCATAATGGCGATTGCGAGAGACTAATCGGTTCTCTTCCATACATGACTGATTGATCCTTTTGTCTGCTTAAACCCAACTTTCTCATACATATTGAATGCGACCCTATTGTTGATATCAACCTCTAGAATCAACTTTGGTGTTCCATTATCAGCTGAACGTTTCATGCTTTTCAGAATCATCTTCTTACCAAGACCCTTTCCCCTGAATTCTGGATGAATTCCAATGCCATTGAAATAACCATCTTCTCCGTACATAATGACCTGATTATATCCGACGATTCTCTCATCGTTCTTAATTATGATCGATGCCATCTCATCCCTTGGTCGAGACTTGTCGAAGAATTCTTCAAAATTCTCTTTTCGCTGAGCATCAGTCTGATCCAAGAAGCGACCATCTCCACTAGCCATGAATGTTTCGTAATAGCACGGCCAGATTTCCTCGTTTGGAACATCCTTGATTGGAACAACGCTATACCCTTCAGAAAATTCCACATCGGGTATTTCCATCTCTGCAAGTGATACTTCCATGTGGGCCCATTCGCCACCTCTGGGCATTCCTGCAGATTCATACCAACGCTGAAAGGTTGCATACAAAGGTCGACGCTCATCTGTCAGGTTCATCAGAAAGACCTCCAGTCTATCTTTGCCGCTCTCTTGTGCATATCTGATGCTCTCTTCAATCAACGCTTTGGCAATCATGTCTTCTTCAGGACCAACTGTAACCACTGGATGCCAGGATTTAATGTATATCATAGATTCTGTATAGTGGAAGAGAAACATCCATCCGACTAATGTATTATCTTGCCGTGCAATACAGCAGTAGCTTTTTGGGGTGCAATCATTCTGAAGAGCTGAACGAATGGACTCTAGAGTCCTTGTAAACGTAGCAGACCTCTTTTGAATTGCATCAAATGTAAACTTGGCAAGTTCATCTATATTGATGCTTTCCATTTGGTGAATTTGTGTGACTAGCACCTGTTGATCTCCAAAATCTGGTGAGTACAGCCACTATTGAACGTACAATAAGGATATCGTACTCCGCCAATTTTGGAAAAGTCGACAACAATTTGTCAAGTATCAAGTGTTTTTCTATGCTATCTCTGATACGCTGTTCAGAAGTCATATATCCCTCATCAGTGGGCATGATTCGGAGGAATTGGCTTGCCAAATGTTGTCTATCGGCCACTAGTCTATGAAATCCTGTTTATGACCGAGAAAATTGATATGGAAAAGGTGATTCTAGACTGTGGAGCGGGAGGAGCTAGACCACCGCTTGGTCTCTTTGCTGAGTGGGGGTACAATTGTTATGGAATTGATATCTCTGAAGAGGCTGTCAATGCTGCAAGACACTTCGCATCAAGGTACAATCTAGAGATAGATATGCGAATCGGAGACTTCAGGGATATTCCATTCGATGATGAAACTTTTAGCTTTGTCTATACACAGAACAGCTTGAATCACTTGAGTAAAAAGGACACAGGGGTAGCTATCAGTGAGATGAAGAGAGTACTCAGACAAGGAGGTCTTCTCTTCGTCGACTTTATGTCAATAGACTGCCCATATTGCAATGAAGAGGAAATGGGAAAGCTTGTTGGAGATTACGAATTTCTAGGAATTCATGGTGAGGGCGAATCGCTTCATAGTTTCTTTAGAAATGATGAACCAGACAGATACTTTGAGGATATGGAAATGATTCGAAAGAAGAAAGTAGAGAGTATTGATCTCCATGACGGTAGAACCAGCACTGATGTTTTACAATGGTATTTTCTGAGAAAGTCCTAATGATATGGATTGATTTACTGAGAAGTAATGGTGGGCCCGCGGTTCGTGCCAGATAGAGAATACACAGGCAGAAGCTTGCAATGGAGTTGCATACCTCAGGAACATAAAAATCGAAAAATATATCGGATTATAGTATTGATTAGATTAATATTCTAGTAATTTAATGTATAACCCGTTTGGGATTCTAGTCGTTTGATGTACTAATCATATGTGATTAGGAGGGATGAAGTATGGCGATAAAGAGTAAACATGAGATTACAGATGAGGTCCCCTCATTACTTCTACCGATATTTCTGAGATTAAGAGAAAAACTTGATGTGGAGATTCCCAGAAAGATTCTGAATCACAATCTTATCATAGCAACTTGGAACATCAGATTCTTTGGAGGACTCACCGAACTGTGGGATTATAATACTAACAAATCCCCTAAGAGAAATCTTTTCGCTCTAAGATGCATAGCTGAAATTATTTCCCGTTTTGATGTGGTGGCAATCCAAGAAGTAAAGGGCAAGTTGATGGCATTACGGCATATGCTGAAAGTTCTTGGTCCTGATTGGGGGGTTATGATGACAGATGTCACTGATGGCGACTTGGGGAATGGAGAACGCATCGCGTTTGTGTTCGATAGGAGAAAGGTACAACTTTCGGGTCTCGCATGCGAGCTTGTGGTTCCTGTTGAAGTTTTGAGAAATGAAGCAAAGAAGAACACGAGAATAAGCCCGGGAGTATTGGACCGTCAGTTTGCTCGAACACCATATGCAGTGAGTTTCAAATCAGGCAAATCCACTTTCATTCTTGTAGCATTGCATATCTTTTATGGCACTAGCGACAAACCAAAGAAGCGTATTCCTGAGTTGACTGCGATAGCTGAGTGGATGTTCGATTGGGCAAACGATATGAATGCATATCATCAGAATTTCATAGCTCTTGGAGATTTTAATATCGACAGTGGGGATGATAAGCTATGCAAAGCGTTTCTGAGCACAGGGCTTAAGATACCAAAGGAGTTAGAGAATTTCTCACGGAGTATCTATGACACCCCGAAATTCTATGATCATATTGCATGGTTTATGGAAGATTCGAATAGTAAGACTCCAGCACTATCTATGACACCAGTCACCGGAGGGATGTATGATTTTATGCATCTCAAAGAAATACCGGGTTTGGCTGAAGATCCCGAAAATCTAACAAAAGATGATAAGGATAGGATATCATGGTACATATCGGATCACTTCCCTCTCTGGTATGAATTTGACATCCAAAAAGGTTTAGAAAAACCTGCAACTGATGCACGCAAAAAACGTGCAAAGTTGGTAACCACAATCAAACCAAACATTGACAATGCTGTTAACGAATTCATAACCTATTTGGTTGATAATGGTAATAAGGTCCCAAACAAAGTGGAAGTATTTCTAGAAGCTGAGTTGAACGAAATAGACAGATTGACAAAGATCACGGCTATGATGGATAGCTACGGTGTAGAAAAAGGAAGAGAAAAACTGACCAAGTCACTAATCTCCTTGGCAAAGAAAGTGGAGAAAACAATGAAAAAAGCTGAAAAAACGAAGGTTACATTGAAAATCGTAAACAAGGAACTGAAAAAGTGGAAACCTCCTAAACCTAAGAAACAAACATAGGTTTCTCGTTGATCTCATTTTCAAATCCAAATTGTTTGAATCGAAAAGCAATGGTGGGCCCGCGGTCGCATTCGGGAGTTCGTGGATGAGGTTTATAGGAATCGGAAAAAATCTTGTTAATACTCAATTAATCCACTCCTCATCTCAACAAGTTATAATCAGAAGAAATGTGGTGGGATAAGGTCAAAGAGTATTCACGTTCGAATAGTTACGGGGAGAAAATAATAGTGTCCAATGACGAGAAGGATTATCCTATTAGAGGACAGTACGGAAAACCTGAACAGCGATGTATGTGGTGCGGAAAACCAATCGTGGGTTTTTGGTCGCGTTCCAAGTATTGTTCTTCTCAATGCTCATCTGCAGGAGATTACCCATGTGCGGTAGCATGGGGTGTTTGTTGCACAGGACTAGGTATCATTCTAGTAGCAACATTTGCATTTCTTATTTTTCTTTCAGAACCTCCTGAACCAGGTTCTTTTTGGCTAAGAGTATCACAGAGTTCGTTCCAATTGCTAATTCTGATGATAATCAGTTTCATTATGGGACTATTTTTCATTCGTGGAGCTAGAAGGGGACATAAGATGAGAAAAGCCAGTAGAACCCGCGTAGAGATTCAGGATGATAAAATAGAAAACAATCAGACTGATTCTGATGAGTTTGAATTTGGGTGAAAAAATCAGGAGGCATGTGGTGGGCCCGCGGTTACAGAGTGAACTCTGGAATAGTTAGAGAAGCACTTCAAATGGTGTGATATAGAATCACGAACATGTTGTCAAAGGACGTAGTAAAGTATTCATAGTAAAGGAATGTAGATTATGATTCTACCAGTTATCCCTCCATTGATAGTGGGTAAGATATTGTTTTCCTAGGTCAGAAACTTCATACAATCTAACATTCTCATCTACACGGAGAAAATATTCAACTTCTTCTATATCTATCAGTTCTGGGTGTTTGAACAAAGTAGTGATGTCAAGCTCTTCTATCAGATTTCTTCGCAAATCAAGAGCATGAAACGCTTTGCAAGTCGAAAGTGGTGAAATATCGATTGTATGTATCCTCTGATTCGTTATTTTGAGAGAACCGATTTCGGAATGTTCTAACGCATCAAGACGAACCTCTTCCATGTTCCCCCCACTAATAGCCAGTCTACTAGGTATAGTCTTTGGAAACTTGACTTGAGAAAGATTAGGAAAGTTTGATAGATAAATACTATAGAACCTTCCTTGCACTAACGATAGGTCAATAGTTTCAGGTCCATGATAATCATCAAATCCTAGACCAGGTTCTGAGAAGAAGGATGATGGAGTTGCTCCACTTAGTTCAAGTGACGAAGGTATAAACCCCCTCACTACATTTTCGAATGCCGGTAGAACGATAGTTTCAAGAGGTGCGTCCCTACATCGGAATGATATCCCACGTATTTCCGATAGTGGTGATAGGTCCAAGTCCTTGAGACTGGTAAATCCAATAAACAGTGTAATGTACTGTTCAACCTGTGGTAAAATCAGTGAAAAAACTGACCGTCCAATAATTTCTAAGAAATTCAACCTGGCGCACGACTCAAGAGGAGTTAGATCAAACCTGATCTCACTATTCGTGGTAAGATCAAGCTCACTTGACGATGTAGTTTCGAGTTTGATACATTCTAATGATGTCAACCTTGCTATAGGTGATAGATCGATATTCTCCGAGATGTCTGTCACTAATAGATTTCTTGTTTCACTACTAAGAGTTCGAGGAATTTCCCTCATACCATGGGCAGAAATAGTAAGAAACTCTTTACCCATAAGATTGGTATAGGAATAATCCATGATTTTCCTTACATTTCTCCATCATTAAACTATTTCTCTGAGTGTCGTTCCTACCACCACTATTTTGGCTAAATCCCAGAGTAAATATCTTCTTATTTACAACCTTTTGCTATCGTGTGATACCAGTCCATTCAGAAAATCCAGGTATATTACGAAGCTTTGCTATCCAATCTATCACCATGATTACAATTCAAAAATCGATTCAAGAAGAATCTTGCTGATAATCAACTAATCCAAACCAAATATATTGAGTATTAGCAGAAGGAACATGGTGGGCCCGCGGTTGGTAGGATTTGTTTCAATCCCTTTTTTGATAAGATTTGTATAGAACCCCAAAGGTAAGGATTATTCCTCCTGCTTGGATGATGTATCCAATGATTTGCATTGAATCGGGAAGTGAATAACCTGAGAAGTGAGTTAATAACATGGGAATTGCGATTAGCAAGATTCCCAATGCAAAGGCCATCACTTTTCCAAGTATATCAAGGGAGAGAAGAGATACATGCTTATTCTCTTCTGTATCCTCACTAGTGGATTTGGGAACTGCATCTTCTGGTTCGCCCCTTGATGGAGTGATTACAGTTACAGTTGTGTCTATTCTTTCTATTCTTGGACCCCAATCATAGATAGCTTCTTTCAGAACTTCTATTGCATACATGATTTCTTCATTCATGTTGTGCCTTTTCTGAAGACATTCAAGAGAATATAAGAGTCCGTGTGCTTGATGGTCGATATTGGCTTTTCGGACAATGAGTTGTGCAATCTCTAGAGGTCTATTATTCTTGTACTCTCCTTTAAGGCTAATCCCGGTCTTCAGCAAGAAGCATTCTTCTAAATCTTGAATAATTGAATGATCTGAAAGAAGTTCTGCAAACCAAGAGATGTCATCATCATTGAATAGGAGGGCATCATCTCCGTCATTTGTACGCGGTCTACAAGTATCAAATTCCTTGGAACTAGATTTGTAAGTAATACCTGCTTTCTCTAGTTCCCGTGGAGGAATTAGTTTCACTAATGCAAGCCAATCACTATTATAATTGTAAGCAACAAATAATGAATTAAGTGCGTCAACCAGTTGCTTTCTCCAAACTCCTGTTTTCACCTTGCTCTCTTTTGAAAGCGCAAAATCGAGAAATCCATCAATAATCGTTGTTGAATCAGGTAAGCCTATTGTTTGAATCGTTTGTGAATACTCTTCAAATCCAAATTTGTTTATGATTTCAAGAATAGACTTGGGTGATCTTTTGTATGACCCTCTACTTCCAAGGAATTCACTGATTCTATTTAGATATTTCATACGAACTCCAAGGTTTTGATGCGAAATCACATCATCCGCGAGGTTAATTTTCCCGTTTTTGATATCTTTCAATAGTGATGAGGTGAAATACTCAGAATCACTGTCGATTCTTCCATGACAGTTAGAACATAGAACAAGATAGTTTTCCGGACTATTTTCTATCTCGGCTGTGATATGTGGATCGTATCTAGGTCCATTTGGGTTTGACGATACTATATTTGCGAACTCATATGGGAGACCATCTGCATTATCTTCAAAGGCTAGTTTTCCTTTACAAATAACACATACTCCTTTTGATTCAGAAATTAATTGATCTCTAGCTCGTAGTGATAATCGAGGCAATATACGAAACTCTCCCAGAATATGGCTCTAATTAGATTATAAAAATGTATCAAGTCGAAAACGAGTCATTACACATTCACAACCTTTTTATCAGATTCGCGAACACACCGATTCCGCGAACTCCAAGGGCCCGTGGCATAGACTGGTTATTGCGCCGCTCTGATAAGGCGGATGTCGCGTGTTCAAATCACGTCGGGCCCACCACTTTCCTTCTGGTTTC
>CAYMLT010000016.1:0-11627 GCA_964391265.1 uncultured archaeon | reverse complement strand
AGGCGGATGTCGCGTGTTCAAATCACGTCGGGCCCACCACTTTCCTTCTGGTTTCTCTGACATTATATGACATGGTTGTCAAACATAGATGATACTACAATGAAAAAGTGAGTCTAGTTCCAAGTTTTCATCCAACATGAGAGCTTTGCTATCCTTAGCAAATGATTAATCAAAAAAGAAAAGGATGAGAGAGGGTTGTCCTCTCTCGTATCGATTTGTATACTAGTAGGCGGGTTCATCATGAGCTGGAGTAGCTTCTTGCTTGAGATTCTTCTCGACGATTTTGTGCATGCCGTAAATGAACAAGATGATGAGAAGGATTGCTCCCAGATTGGAGCTACCGACTGCCCACATATTGGCAAAGAACTGGATGGATACGGGGAATACGACTATACCCCATGAGTAGGTTCCTGGATAGTAAGAAACGTTGAATACAATACCAAGCAGGAAAACCAGTACCATGAGAATATAGAAGACCTGTCCGAGTTCTTTGAAGTAGCCGCCAATATTCTCAGGCATGAACCCAGCTAAGAGCTTGAAGAGGCCATAGGCCAATAGTATGACTCCAAAAGCCACAAACAAGCCACCACCCATGAACAAGAACTGAGGCATTACGTGGTTGAAACTTGTATTGCCAATGAAGTCATCAAGCACCCAGTTAGCATAAGCTCCAACAGCCAAGATAATGAACAGGCCTCTCCCAATGTGGAGGCAGTTCTTTATCATATCCCAGTTGTCGGCCATAAACTTCTCAAGAAGAGGTCCTATGAAGAAGAGTACGCCAACTATGAGAGCCATCACACCAGCCAACATGAAGTTATCAGCTGGAGGCTGCATCATCAAGATAACTGAGTTCAGAATTAGTGACAGGCCCAGTACGTACCAAGCCATATTCTCCTTGCCAATTGCATAGTACAATGGAAACAACAGACCGAGGACAAGTGTGAAATAATAAAGCCACAGAGTGACTGCATCAAAAGTGAATGCAGACATCGCTGTCCAAGGCATGTAAACCAAATAGAATAGTACTAAAGCAACTGCAGAGAGGTATAGTATTAGATTTTTGAATCCAATCTCCTCTGACATTTGCACACTTCCTTAGCGCTTCACGCGCCAAACTGTAACTCTTTACGTATGTTAACCGCAATATAAGAATGACGTTTTGTCGACTTTAATATCGGCGTATTGCTAAGAGAGCGACATATTTGGCGCGTTGGCAGAAAGCGTCGAAAATGACTCATTTCGCACTACTTACACTGACTGTTTCGATAGAGAAGGCAGTGGCAGAGCGAGTAGAGAGACTTAATTTCTATTCCTTGATGAATCTTTGCTATGCTGCGTGATTGGGCGGTATTGATCAGTCGTACATGGTCCAAGATTGATACTAAGGTTTCAGATGAATTTGGATTAGATTCTATGCCATGCCCAACTGAAATGAGAGCGACCTCTGAAATAAGGCGGGGATTCTTCGGGGGGTGGATAGAACAGACAACATTGTTCCTGACAAACGAATGTCTGAGGGGGAGCATTCCACATATTGGAGTCCTAGCAAGAGAACTCATGCGTATGGCCTTAGAGAAACAGGATTTTGAAAAGACAATCATTGAAGATTTTTCACTTGCATATGGAGCATTTTGGCTCCCGAGTAAAAAACTGACTAATTGGTACAGTGAATGGAATTCATACAGACCCCATAAAGGAGATGAACTCACAGGTATCTTTCATCCTTCAGCCGCATTTCAGCTTTTCCAGACGTTTTCAGGTTCCGACTACTATGGGAAGCTCCTAACCGAATATCTTCTCATGAAGAAGATGGGTCTAGTATTATCCGATCAAGAATATATCTTGCACATGTTAGAACGTATGAGAAAATTCTCGGTGAAACTGAACACAACAGACTTCAGTCTTATTAGAAGATTACTTGCTGATCCAGAAGCATCACGAAATGAGCTCGGAAAAGAAACCGACACGTCCGTTTATTGGGTATCAAGACGACTTGCATCACTTCAAGAGCATGGAATACTGGAGAAGCGACGGGAAATATTCTATCCATGTCTGGGTATGAAGCAGTTTTTGCTCCTGTTACAATGTTCAGAACAATCAGACCCCTACGATTATGTTATTGACTCACCCTTTCTGTATTCAGCTTCTCGTGTGATTTCAGGGAATCAGGATTTAGTAGCCCATTTTCTCGTTCCGGATGAATACAAAAGCACATCATATTTGAAGACATTCCAAAAAATTCTGAAGGATCGTCAAGTGGAAGTGGAGATCTGCGACATCGAGTCGGTTGGATCAGACTATTGCTTCGATCACTATTCAACTACAAAACATGAATGGGAGCTGCCTTGGGATCTATTCGGACCACATTTGAAGAGAATCTATGATGAAAGCCTAGGAAATCTCATGATTCCTTCAACAAAACAATGTGCAAAAACCGCAAAGAAACTGGATGAACTTGATTTGCGCATATTGAGTGAGTTTCAACAGGGCTATTCAATGCGAGAACTCCGAAAGAGATTGGGAGTAAAATATGGAATTCTGGTAGACCGGCTGAATGAATTGAAAGCAGAAGGACTTGTTGAGGAAAAGTACAACATTCATCACATTGGCCTCAATGAAACGATAATGCTCAATATTCCCAGCTTTGATTATGGCGAATCAATAGCAGCATGGGCACAACGATTACCTTTCACGAAGTTTTTGCTAAGGCCCGATGGTGAAATGACCCTGATTCTTGATTTGCCGGACGGAGGATTGCAAGGCATGGCTCTTACACTTCAGACTCTGTCAAAAGGAATCAAGCCTATGCTCCTTGATTCTTACGAACTGGTTGGCGCATGGTATGCTCCTCAGAACTCATGGTTTGATCATGTAAATGGTCTATGGAATGCCAAGAAACAAACCTGGATAGCTCCTGAAGAAGAGATTTTGAACTGGTTCGGAAATCTACCAGAACACTGATACGAACTGAAACAAAATTGTATAAAAATAATGAATTTTGTTCACTTTTGTTTCTTCGTTCTCCGTCTATTATTTATCAGAACGTCTGAGAAGCCCAAAAAGTACACCAAGGAGCGATTTTGAAGATGGCGTTTCTAAAAAACCATTCTATTATATACTAACTATGAGATGTTGTTATCATCCGCAAGTACCGCGCCACCACAAAATTACTCAAGAGAGTAATCCGCGCTTGAGGAAACGGTGGTGGCTGGGGGGGAGACCCCGTTGTCTCCCTCCTGGAAATCACCGGATTGCTGAATTGCTCATCTCCGTCACAACTTCCTCTATCTTGTCGAGTGACTCAATGGTATCGTGCTGTTGCGTCACTCTTTGCTTTCTTTTTGAAATGGTGCCTCTGCATGATATTCTCTAAGTGAATCACATCTAGGTTTTTCAGAATGAAATTGGGCAACTACCTGATTTGAACATGTGGACTCCGTCAGGCAAGCCGCCGCCAAGTAGGAATGAATCTTTTGTTAGAGTAGACATTATCTAATTGATTGTCAAGGCCTCTGGCACTACATTCTCGATATGTTTCAGTGATTCAATGGCTTCCTCAGAGGATAGCTCAAATATCAAGGGGCCTCTAAAATCATCCTTCACAAGCTCTAGAAGAAATTCTCGTACAGGCATATCGCAGGTTCCAAGAGCCCTATGATCTATGAAGCCTTTAGCACCAAGTTCTGATGCCTTCCCATCATGTAGATGTAGTTCGACTATCCTGTCCCTATGCTTCTTGTAGAATTCAATAACAGATTCGTCGCCAGATTGCTTTGACAAAAGATGCCCCGTGTCAAAACAGATGCTGGTGTCATGCTCATCTACCACTTCTCTTGTGATATCGAAGGGGAATTCTAGGTTCTCGATGGCTAGCCTCTTCGGGTCAATCTCAGTTTTTGTGATTATCTCCTCAACACTTGTAGCAGAAAATCCAGTCATCAGCATATTGATTATGTTGACCATATTCTGAGGAAAACTGAGTTGCGAGAATTCTGTCGCCAATGCTCCAGTAGTGTGGAGAACATAGACTTCTGGTTCCAGAGGCTCAAGCAGGTCTATTGCGCTAATTACACTCTCAACACTACCTCTTCTCACTGGGTCATTAAAGCTTGCCAGCTCAAGTGACCAAAGGGGCAAATGAACAGTGTAAGTGTGATCATGTGCATCCTTGAGTACATTCAACCTATCGACTGCTCCGTCAGATAATGCTCCGGGAACTATTTCTTTGATGTCAGCGGTAAGTTCTATGACCGATATGTGCTCAATTTTCAATGCTTTTTCTACATACTCCGCAATATCAAAACGAGAGAAGTCTGGTGTACCTCCGGATACTATCTGTTTAGCAATCGGAGCAAACTCAAGAGGTGTTAGTCCGAATCTCATAATTTCACACCTTGTATGAAAAGAATGGGGGTACTTCCCCCCAAAAACTCTATCCCTAGAAGAGAGCAAGTATCCATTGATTCAATTGATAGATGAGGGGCAGGAATAGTGTAGCTGTAAGGGATATCACGACCAACAGAGTGTTAATCGACGGTCCTGCAGTGTCCTTGAATGGATCTCCCACCATATCACCGAGAATTGCGTTGTCATGTATCTCATTATGCCTAGGATGATTGTGGTCAAACTCTGGAGACTCAACCATCTTCTTTGCATTGTCCCAAGCTCCACCGGAGTTACTCATTAGAAGAGCCATGATGAAACCGACTATCACAGCACCACCAAGATAGCCACCCAACGCCGACAGGCCTAGGACAGTTCCAGTCAGAATTGTGGCACCAATCGCCAGTATTGTTGAGGGCATCAACTCTCGAATGGCACCGGAAGTTGCAATGGCGATGCATTTGTCATAGTTTGGCTTTGAAGTGCCTTCAAGGATACCCGGGTCCTCATTGAACTGCCTTCGGATCTCTTCAATCATCCTTCCGGCATTACGGTCGACACCAAGGATGAGCATTGCACTGAAAGTGGTTGGAATAAGAGCTCCGATGAATGCACCAGCTAGGATGAATGGATTGGCCAGATTAACAACAGCCAATTCCGTTCCAATTACTACCTCTGAAGCTTCAATGAAAGCTGCAAACAGAGCCAAAACAGAAAGTGCGGCAGATCCAATTGCAAACCCCTTTGTGATGGCTTTGGCAGTATTTCCAGCAGCATCTAACTTGTCACAGGCAACTATTGCTTCATGTGAAGCGTTTGCCTGTTCAATCACACCACGAGCGTTGTCAACTATTGGTCCATAGGAATCACTGCTCATCGTGAAACCATTGGTGGCCAACAACCCAACTGCAGCAATTGCTACGGCGTATATCCCTCCTTCCCATCCGCCAAGTCCTACAAATGTAGAGGTTGACCCTAGAATATAGGATGCTACAAGTGCTACTACGACACCCAAGACTGAAGGGACTGCACTAAGAAGTCCATAGGAATATCCTGATAGAATTAGGTTTGCGGCACTCCTCTCTGCATTATCAACCATGTTCTTGACCGGTTGAAATCTGAAGAATCCCTTGTCATTTGTAAACACGTCAGATGTGAACCCAATGAACACTCCAGCAAGTAGTCCGAATATTGCGGAAAGTGCGATTGAGAGGTCTATGCTGAGAGCAAGTAATGCAACCATAACAAAGGTCCCAAACAATAGAGTTGTGATATATGTCCCCCTATTGAGAGCCGGTCCTGGGTCATCATCTTTGTTAGGTCGTACTAAATACACTCCAAGCACTGAGGCTATGGTTCCCAAACCTGCGATGAACAGAGGGAGAAGTGCAAAAACCACTGGTGGTGCGAACAAAGCATCGATTCCTGCTCCAAGAAGGGCAGCTGCTAGAATCGCAGCGACGTTACTATCAAAGATGTCAGCGCCAGTTCCTGCAATGTCTCCGACGTTGTCTCCGACAGCGTCAGCAATTGCGGCTGGGTTCCGTGGGTCATCCTCTGGGATATGATGTTCTATCTTCCCGACAATGTCAGCGGCCATATCTGCCGTCTTTGTGAAGATTCCACCACCAGCCTTTGCAAATAGTGCTACAGTACTAGCTCCAAAGGAGAAACCTGTAAGAATCTCCCATAGCAAGGGAGTTTCAAGCGCAGGAAACAGAAAAGCCCAAAGGCCATAGAGAACTGTGAGTCCAACAAGTGCGATTCCAGCAATCATGAGCCCCATGACAGACCCGGCTCTGAAAGCAACCATGAACGCAGGATTCAAACCCCCTTCAGCTGCTGCAGCTGCTGTTCTACGATTAGCTCTGGTGGCCACTGATAATCCGATGTAGCCGGCACCCATACTTGCCAATGATCCCAGAATGTATGAAATTGCGATGGGCAAACCCAGATTTCCGAATACTAGAGCAATAACTACTGATAATATAATTGTGAATATCAGTAGTATTCGATATTGAATTTTAATGAAAGAAGCAGCACCATCCTGTATGAGCTTGCTGACCGCTCGCATCCGTTTGTCCCCTTCATCTGCTTCCAGCACTTTTCTGTATGTGAATAATGCAACAATGATTGCTAGAAAACCGGATAGGAAACCAACTAATAGAAATAGAATATCCGACATTGTTGACTCACACGGCCTGTCTGAATACGATATTATAGAGGTTGCTATTTGTTCGTATATGGAAAAAGAATGAAGCAACCGTGTTCGATTATTGACACTGTTAAGAAAGAGTACTACGACCCTAAAGAAAGACAGTTCAATAGGGTCGATTATGAGAGTATTATCTCCAGGATTTCATCGTCTGGAGTTCGTGGTTCTCAATTGCTGGGTCGACTTCTAGGACTTCGACTTTCAGCATCTGATCACCACCCTTAATCTGGGGGAGAATATCGAGACCTTCGACCACCTGTCCAAAGACAGTGTGTTTACCATCAAGGTGCTTGGTCTTTTCACGGGTCAATACTATGAAAAACTGAGAGCCTCCGGTATCTCTGCCTGCGTGCGCCATCGATAATGCGCCAACATCATGCTTCTGTCTGTGACCGCGAGTTTCACAGGCAATTGCATAGCCGGGACCACCTGAGCCGGTTCCAGTAGGGTCGCCACCCTGAATTACAAAATCAGGAATTACGCGATGAAATTTCAGACCGTCATAGTATCCCTTCTGAGCTAATGTTACAAAGTTCTTGACCGTGTTGATAGCATCATCATTGAACAGCTCAAGCATGAGTATTCCCCGAGTGGTTTCCATCTTAATTCTTGTTGCCAAAATGATCACCAATGTGTCTAGAGCGCATCCTCATTCCACTTAAAACTTGTAGAATAGGATAGAATTTGGTGAGGCCTATCGGCTTATTAGCGGATGCCCAAGGGTTTTTTGTAGCGCATGATAGAGCTTAAGGAATACACTGAGGGCAGGACAACGTTCCTGACAGCAGATGTGGAAGAGCATACGGCTGAGAGGGGACAGCCGACTTCTGACATGCCGGTTTTCTATAACCCGAGAATGAGAATCAACAGAGACCTCTCCATACTATTCCTGAGAGCCTACATGGAAGAGCATGATGTAAAATTGTTCTGTGAGCCATTAGCCGGTTCTGGTGTGAGGTCTTTGAGGTATCTGAACGAGATTCCTGGAGACTTCAGTGTAATCCTATGTGATGTTAACCCGATAGCAATTGAAACAGCAACAAAGAATCTAGAAATGCACAACTTTCTTGACAGAGCCAGTGTTCTTCGAGGCGATGCCAGGATTCTCCTGTTGACAGAATCTCGTGGAAAACGCTTCGATTTTGTTGATGTTGATCCTTTCGGTAGTCCCGTTCCATATCTCAATGCTGCAATCCAGTCTCTCAACCCCCATGGAGGGCTTCTTGGTCTGACCGCGACAGATATGCCTGCACTATGTGGCGTGTACCCTCGAGTGGCTCTGAGAAAATACGGAGGGCTGTCAACAAGATCTTCCTTCACTCATGAATTAGCAGTACGATTACTTCTCGGTAGAACCTACTCGATTGCAGCAATGAATGGTTGCTCAATCAAGCCACTCGGGGTTCTTAGCACTGATCATTACATTCGTGTTTGGATACACATCGAAACGAACAAAACTGACTCAAACAAGCAAGCGGATTCTATTGGAATGATTGGACTCTGTAGAAGCTGCCAACATGCTGAAGTCCACTCTCTGAAAGAATCAGGCTCTTTAGAGTTCCGTCATGAACAAGAGAATTGTCCATCAGATACTGCTATAGCAGGGCCACTCTGGATAGGTGACCTCTATGATTCTAAGACCTTGGAACGCACTTTGAAGTTACATTCGCTGGACGCTGAAGCGTACCATAAGCGTGTTCGAGAATTGCTAGAACTAATGACCGAGGAACAAATCTTGGTAAGGTTTCCATTCATGGATATTCATGATGTGTGTGATGCATACAATCTGGTCCCACCCAAGAGGAGTGACATTATGGATGGCCTCATGGCTAAAGGCTATCAGGTCTCACGGACCCACTTCAGACCGACTGCAATAAGAACAGATGCGTCAGTGAGAGAAGTTGTATCTGTTATCAAAGACCTACTTGGAGAGAAGTAGTATGGGAAGGCCAAAAGGAAATCCAAAGAAAGAGCACTACTATATGGCTGCCAAAAAACACGGGTATCGTGCCAGATCAGCATACAAGCTCAGACAGATGGCCACAAAATATGTTCTTCTCAAGGGGGTTCGTATTGTCATAGAGCTGTGCTGTAGCCCCGGGGGATGGACACAAGTTTTGAAGGAAATGGAACCGGGATTAGAAGTGATTGCAGCTGATCTTAGTCCGATGTCGCCTATTGAGGGTGTGAAATTCGTTCAAGGCGATATAACTGATGATAGGATCATCGAAGAGATAGAGGGCCTTGCCAGAGGTGCCGCTGACCTTGTGATATCAGATTGCTCGCCAAAGGTCTCGGGACAATGGAATCTTGATGTTACTCGACAATTGTTTCTTGCGGAGGCAACTTTGGACCTTGGTCATAGATTGTTGGGGCCAAAAGGCAAAGTTCTCGCAAAGGTCTTCCAAGGTCCCGGATTTGACGAGTTTATGGCACGCTCTAAATCAAAATTCGAGTCTGTAAAGATGATCAAGCCTGAGGCTTCACGAAAAACAAGCGCTGAAATCTATATACTAGCGATTGGGCCAAAGAAGAAGGCAAAGGATACCACGTAAAAGCGGTACCAATTGATTCAATCTAATCTGACTCATATGTTGCCATCCAATTCTCGATGTCTCTGCATTTGACAGGCGAGTCTGGTTGGCGAACGCCGCACTTGGCTATTTTCAGGCAGTGGTAGCATGGACAGCCGTTAAGGTCACCTAGTGCTCCTTGTTCAGCCTCATCCCCCACTGCATCTTGCTGTAGTAGTATTCTTGAATCTTCCATTTTTATAATCTGCTCCTGTAGTAGTTGTTTAATTGCATCTGCTGCAGTTTTGGTGTCAATGTCTAATTTGGAGGTGAGTTCGTCAATGTGAAGTCCCTTTCGGCCTGTAGAGCGTAGAATGCTCACAATTCGGTCGGTTACTTCTTTCATTGACATGACCTTTTAATGGCATGACAACAGCGTAACGGTCGAGGAAAAGTGTCCTTTTCCGAGTTCGCTACAAGGGAAACAGTTAACGCGGCTGCACATAAAATGCACGGTATCGACATGTCGTTTACGCTGATTATCGGAGTAAATGGTACACGGATGTATAAATATGTACGTCTATGGTTTGTTACTTTTTGTACAAATAGACAATTTGGTTTATTAATTTCATAGATTTCTCACGGTTTTTTGAACGAATCGAAACATAGGGATTACTTACTGGACCAAAAACATCTTGAATGGTGCCAATTGGCTGAGCTTGTTTGTCAACAACTTTGGCGCCAATAGGGGGGCTTTTATCTGTCTGAACAATCACGGATCCTCGTTTTGTGACCTGTAGTACCTTTCCCAGTCGTCTCATCTTGTTCAACTCCGCAATGGACTCGTTCTATTTTCGGCGACCCTTCTTGCCTTTCTTACCCCTTCCCTTCTTCTGTTCAGCAGCAAGTTTGGCGGCTTTGCGTTCGGATACTATTTTGCGTACACCTTTTGCCAACATCAAGAGAAGACGTTTTTTCTTGTGACCATCTGGATTTTCTATGACAAGATATCCACCTCTATCTACTGCCTGACGGGGATATCGTTTGCCTTGCTCAATCTCAGATTCAAGGCCCCTCATATCTGCCGACTGCTTGAGTATATCTGCGGTCACATCAGGGGCACCAAGGTTCAAAGGAATTCTTCTACCTTCTCCACGTGTCAGTTTGGAATCCAGGTAAGCAGGCCAGATAATCAGTTTTCCTTTTTTCTCTCGCATTGATAAAGGCTCTCCAATTGTATGGGGAATCTACTTTAACTTCAAAATGTAGTCTTTTTATCTTTCCCTTGGGGCTTAAGAAGTGTCCCATGAAGAACTTCTTAAGAGAAACACAAAGGAACATCGATTACTATTGGAGTACTGTTTTACATGACCCGTAAGAGCAAGGATGTCTACTTCTCCGAGATAGCAGATCTAGTTAGTACTCGAAGTACATGTTCGAGGAACAATGTAGGCGCGGTCATTGTTAAGGACTCGCAGATTCTATCAACCGGGTATAATGGAGCTCCAAAGGGGCTTCCCCACTGCGAAGAACTAGGAGGTTGTATGCGAGAGCGTCTGGGAGTGAAGTCCGGTACACATCATGAGCTATGCAGAGGACTTCATGCAGAACAGAATGCCATCATTCAGGCAGCATATCATGGAGTTAGTGTAAACGGTGCAAAGATATACTGCACTACACGGCCATGCAGTATCTGCACCAAGATGATAATCAACGCAGGAATTACTGAAGTCATCTATATGGAAGAATATGAGGATAAACTTGCGGAGGAACTCGTTGACCAATCCAGTCTTATTTTCAGACAGGTCAAGATTGACCGAAAGCATAGTATCAATGGCAAATAGGGAGAATGCATTCTTTCAAGAAGATTTAAAGAGCAATCAAAGGGGTCAATAATCCCAGACTGTTACGAGGCGAAGCAGTGTGGGAAAATTCAAGAATCTGATAAGCATACATGACCTCTCTCGAGAGGACATTGACCTAATTTTGGACACCGCGTCAAAGATGGAAGATGTTGCCGTAAAACGCAGTACGGACCTTCATGATAAGATAATGGCGGTTTTGTTCTTCGAAGCATCAACAAGAACTAGGCTGTCTTTTGAGAGTGCAATGCATCGTCTAGGCGGTAGCGTGTTGGGGTTCTCAGACGTTATGTCAACCAGTGCAGGCGTAAAGGGTGAAACCCTCGCGGACACCATCCGAACTGCAGAGAGATATGCAGACTTGATTGTTATTCGACACCCACTCGATGGATCAGCAAGAGTTGCTGCAGAGTTCTCCTCCGTTCCAGTCATTAATGCAGGAAGCGGTGCCGAAGAGCATCCTACTCAGGGATTACTCGACCTGTATTCAATCAAGAAAATGAAAGGAACGATAGATGGCTTGACCATTTCGCTTTGTGGAGACCTGAAATACGGTCGAACGGTCCATTCCTTGGGGATGGGGCTGTCTCATTATGACGTCAAAATCAAACTGGCAGCCCCACCATCACTCAGGATGAAACCTGCAGTTGT
>CAYMLT010000015.1:0-26079 GCA_964391265.1 uncultured archaeon | reverse complement strand
CGTTCTTCTTCATCAAATCGATTGCTGCGTCACGTTGATGCAATTTGTCTTCAATGGCCATCATCTGTCCTCTGACTACAGCTAGTTCTTCAACACGTTTCTCGTAGTGTTGTACAAGCTCGTCAGAAGTATCAATCTGTGATATGAGCCCCTTTTGCTCTCCAATTTGAACTTCTGCTTGACCAACTTGGCCTTTCAGCTCAGCAATCTCCGAATTCTTGTCTTCTATACTAGCGCGAAGTTCTGTAAGCATCGTTCGTAAATCTTCAATGTTCTTTGCACTCTGCTCAATCGCTTCATCTTTTAGGCGAATGACTTCCTCCTGTTCTGAAGATTTGCTTCGCCAAATACGAACATCTGCAGATGCGCTTTCAAGTTGTTTATCTAGCTCGTTAAGTTTGGCATAAAGCTGCACAAGCCTATCCTGATGTTCAGAGGCAGATTGGAAAACCTGCATTGTAATGCCACTGCTGGTGGTAAGAACCATAGCATCTAGACGCTCTTTTGCATCAGAGATAGTCTTGGTAATGTGTTCCAACTGCTTAGCCGAACTGAAGCTCTCCTTCAAGCGGTTCTTCACAACGGATACTGCTCTAGTTGCGAACACACCTAAACCAATCTCCATTAGTTCTTTAGACAAAATTGGCATAACTACCTCTAATTGCTTGTTTAATTCGGTTTCTGCGGATTCGATTGCGTCTTCAATGGAAGATAGAATCTCAACGAACTTCTTGTGAACCTGCTGAAGAGTGTCATCCTCTTCTTTAGCCTTAGATACTGTAGCTTCACCTCGTGCCTTGCTACCGGGATCTGATCCGAAACCTCCTTCTTCCATTACGGTTTCCATTAAATCTCTAACATCCTGGCCAAGTCCAGCTTTTTCTGGTTCACTGGGAGTTCTATCTTCTTTCTCAGACAAACAGGATTCACCTCAGTGGAAAGATCCACTGTATCCTAAAGAGATCAATTTCCCTTCGGTATCTTTTAGTTGATCATTGACCGCCGCTGCTTCTTGGATTATTCTCATGAGTTCCTTTCGGAAATCAATAGCAGAAATTTCTCCTGTATCCAGTCGCTCAGTCAGTTTATTCCGTTCATGCTGTAGTTCTTCTCGACGTGTTGCTTGTTCATTGTAATGAATAAGAAGTTCATCCATACTAGATTCTTCGCCGATAGAACCAACTGCTGTATCTTCCGCAGCTACGACAGGTTTTGCAATCTGTCGGGTGGGTATCGGTGTTTTCTTTTTTCTACGCCAGCTATCAAACAGTCCCATTTTATGCACCTCTCGGTCTATTCATTCGCAAGTTTTTCATTTATTATTTTCAGTTTCTCTTCTAGCGATGCTCTCAGGTCCCTTGCCACCTGAGATTTCTGATCATACTCTTCCGAGCTAGCAGGATCTGTGAGTGCCATCTCCTCATATTCATTCACAGTTTCGAAGAGTTTTGCAATTTTAGATTCAAGAACTGCTTTCTCAGAACGCAATTCTTCAAGAGCAGCTTTATCTACTTCTGAAATTGTATCCTCTTCGGATTCATCTGTAGGAGGTTCTTCAATTATGACTTCTTCTTGACCTTCTAAGCCCTCACCTGAGAACCCCTTGACTCTGACCTTAATGCCTTCATCTAGACGGGTTTCGAGTTTTTCCATCCGGGCAAGAATATTGGTCATCTGGTCATTAAGCTGTTTTACAGCAATAGTCATACGATCTACAGTCTGGAATAGCTCATTAGCAAATTCCTCAAAGTTCAATCCATATTTGTAGCTATCCAGAGTGTCTTTGATAACAGATATGTCTTGGATTAACTTTTTCCGCTCTTTAGGGTCTACGATGTTTTTCTGGTCTTCGCTCATTTCAAATTCCCTCAATGTCACTCACGATATTGAATTCTATCGTTTCAAAAGCCAAGTCTTTCAGCAGCTTAAGCCAGCGTTCTCTAAAGTCGCGGCGGTTGGCCTGCATTCCATAGGCTGGAACACCAAGTCTTCTGCCTACTTCTTGCGGAGAAAGCGCTCCAGGAAGGTCCTGTTTGTTTGCTACTGCCACTATTCTGGCATAAGGAAGCTCGGTCCTTAGAACAGGATAGGCTACACGTCGGGTCCACTCGATATTCTCTGCTGTTGAATCGGATACAATAATAACCATGCTTCCAGCACGAATGATTTTGCCCCATTCTTGCACAAATCGGTCCTGTCCACCTAAATCGAACACACTAAAGACATACGGATCAAAGTCCGCTTTTAGAAATGCCTTGTCACCGAAAAAAGTCGGAACATAATCTTGTGGGGGCCCTTGAGAAGGCAGAGTCGCCAGTTCAAGTAGCGTTGTCTTGCCTGTACCACCATGGCCAGCTAGACAAACTTTCACAGGGATTTTGCTAACGATGGATCGAAATCCTGGTGAAAAAGGTGAGAAGTCAGTTGATTTCCAAGCCTCGGACTCTAACGAACTCTCAAAACCGGTCATGAATTTGGACACCATGTTCATCATGGCTTCCTCAACCTTTGAGAGAGAAGCTTGCCTATCCATCGTAATGATGAATTGCGTTTCATGACTATTCATATACACATATCTAAATCGTTCAATCTCCATGCTATCGATTTTCCATTCCTGTAATTTCTTTGTGGAGGATGAAACAAGCATCATAACTGCATTGCTGTCGAGGTCCTTACTAGGAACAATTTTGTCCTCAAAAAGAGTCTTGCCTTCTTTGAAAACATGAATCTCTCGTATCATAGTGTGTACACCTGTTTTGTTAGTGTCTTGATAGTTGGTGGAAGGATGCCGTCACGCAAGATTGGTTTTCCTGAATATGAGGATATGTTGTCTATCTCATGATGTAAATCATTAGACGAGAGGGATTTGTTATTCTTCGCTTGCATCGCGTTCACCCGGTTTTTCTAGGGGAAAGGGAGAGGGATTAGCTCCCTCTCGTCACCTAATTTTACAGTCAGTCCATGCCTTCTTCTATTTTATCAAGAACTTCTAGAAGCTCCGAATAGGTCATATCTTTGGCACTATTCAGTATTTCATCTACTTCATCCTTGGATAGACCCATCGCAAGGAGGTTCTCACCAACAATTTCTAGCTCCTCAGGAGTTACTAAAGAAGTGACTTCCTCGTTTTCAGAGGTTTCCTCAACTAGGTCTTCAGAATCGGATTCATCTTCAATGAAATCATCTGATGGCCCGTCAATTGGTTCTTCAGAATCGGATTCATCGATCTCATTCATATCTGATACTTCGTCTATTTCTTCATCGAGATCTTCGATTTCTGATTTTGTCACATCATCTCCAGATTCCTCAAATTCAATTGTTTCTGCATCTGGTTCATCTATTACTTCTTCGATGGCTTCGACTCTATCCATCTCAGATTCCTCAACAGACACTTCAGCTTCTTCAACTGCTTCTGGCTCAGGTTCCTCGACCTCGTCAGATTCGTCAATTGTATCTGCTTCAGCTTCATCGGAGGATTCTTTGGTTTCTTCAACTACTTCAGCTACTTCCTCATCAGAATCTTCTACAGTTTCTTCAGCTTCTTTGGTTGTCTCAGCTGCTTCAATGTCAGTGATCTCAGGCTCTTTGGTTGGTTCTGTTTCGATGACTGTATCCAACTCAGCTTCCAGCTCCGATTCAAACACAGCTGCGGAAGCATCATCAACGGTTCCGTCATCCAAACCAAGGCCATCAAGAACATCAAGCTCATCCAACATGGTATCAGTATCATCTGTTGAAACTGCGTAATCAGCATCTGGACCGGCTTCGATAATTGGGGCCGCAAGATCGAGTTCAGCAAGCCCAGGTGCAAGCAGTTCGGAAACAACAGCGCCCATTGATTTGATGTTCTCAACCTTGGCAACCTTACCATTAGCCATTGACTTTAGAGCCTTGTTGATTTGCTTTATTGCATAAGGTACTCTCCAGCGTTTAACGCTAACATAGGATACTCCACCGATGATGAATATGCCCAGCATCATCATAATAGTCTGGAAGAGTGAGAGAGCGATTCTAAACTCACCTATGTTCATTCCTAAGAATTCGGTCAAATAGTTGAAAGGCACAAGAAGATCAACAGTGGCCTCGGTAACAGTCACACTGATTATGCCTGCAGTGATGTTTTGATACAGAGGAGCTTCAATTGAAATCGCAAGACTATAAGGTGTAGTACTTCTCGGACCGAAAGCATCGCTTGGCAACTCGATACTGTACCTACCATTGCTTGTATCATAGGTAAAGTCACCCAAGCTCAGAACAGTTCCACCACTTACGGCAAGTGTGATGCTGGTCGCTTGAATTGGAGTTGAACTAGCATCATCGATGAATCTGAACCAAAGCAACAGTGTCAAGCCTTCCTCTATTTGGAATTCACCAGTTTCCAACGATGTCTGTGCAATCAAACGAAGCGTTGGATTGATTGTTACGGTTGTGTAGTTCTGTAATTGAGCAGTGATATTCAGAACAAATACTCCGGGTATGAGAGAAATAGCAATCTCTGTCGGATCGTATGTGATTCTGTATCGATTGCTATCATATGGGTCCGCACCATACTGATGACCAGCGAAAGTCAATGTGATAGTTGCACCAACCAACGCCCCAGATAAACTGACCATATCGTCATCAATTGCGAAATCAATAATAATCTGACCAGTACCTGCACCATAGGTTACAGAATAAACCGATTTATCAGATACTAGTATGGCATTTACCGGATTGATAGTAAAATCAATGATCTTATCAGGTATGGTGAAGTTTTCATTGGCGACTCTAACCAAGAAATTGTAGGTTCCTGATTTGACTTCCGAGGAACTAACAATCACCCTATAATCGCGTGTGGTTGAATTATACTGGAGCTGGCCAAACACACCAGTTCCATCCCATATGTAGAACACGTCTGCATATTCCATCAACGATGGTGATACACCATATTCGTTCCACACAATCAACGAAAGCTCAAATTCCTGAGACCATACCCATTCGTAGGAACTTGGGCCAGTGAGCTGAATGCTTCCCGGTATCGGGTCAATGAATGCAAGAGTCGTGTTTTCATTATCAACATAGTTGGGTAATGTATACGCAAATGTAAGTATGTACCCTGCAGCCGATGCCCAGAACCAATCACTTGAATTCAGGATTCCTGTGAAGGATCCATCGAGGTTGTTGACTAAAGCGTAAGAATATGGACCATAGGAAACAATCACTTCTGCATCAATCCAGACGAATCCGCCATGAAGGGCATCGTATAGATGAGCTGAAACTGCAAATGAATCACTCCAATTAACATGTCCTATTGGATTGATTTCGAGAGTTGCAGCAGTATCTCGTACTAAGATAATCACGGTTGCGAGTTCATGATCAAGATAGCCAGTCTTCTCCAGTTCGATGGTAATGACATATACCCCCCCCTGAAGATTCACATTCATGTTGAGCAGTTTCGTATCAACAGTGATTGTGTACCACCCGTTTCCTTCATTTGTGTAGGATAGTATTGAGGTTCCTAATGGATGAAGTAAGAAAAGCTCCGAGTCAGTTTCATTAATCGGAAGATTATCTAATGTGTTGTTCCAGTAGAAACTGGCTTCGAAAACATCTGCATAGAACACTTCATAGAATTGAGTTTCTAAGATAACTTCACTTGGAACTCCAAGTATCTTAACGAAAATGACGATCTCATCTGTTGTTCCTCCAGGAAGATTTGCGGTTATGGTAATCGGGTATAGCAAATCGAGAGGTACACCAACTGACGCATCTATGCTAATATTGTATAGACCGCCAACATAGTTTATCAAATCGCCTGCTTCATCAATAATAACCTCAGAAGATTCGAAGGACCATACATAGGTTATTGTTGCTCCATCAACAGGTGTAGATACACGTGACTGATCCCAAAGTGTTAATTCAATTGTGAAATTCTGCGTCCAATAAACCTCTAGAGGTGTTTCAATTGACCCAAACTCGCTCTGAATCAAGAGAGGAGTCTTAATTGAGATTGTCAAATCTATCGTTCCACTCACATGATTGGTTTTCAGGAGATTCAGTCGAAGTACAGAGGTGCCTGATTCTACATGAGTACTCACAGTAACTCTATAGATACCACCACCCAAATCTTCTATTGCAACACTATCAGTCCAATTGTGATTGAAGTTTGCACTTGTCAATCCAACACTATCGGAATCTCTCGTAAAATCAATGGTGAAAACAGCAGGTGTTAGCCAATCTATGCTCAGACTGTCTGAGCTTACTGCATCAAGGGATGTTGGTGCATCGAATACAGTAATGAATGAAACTAATGCTGCTGTAGCAGAAGCATAGTTATGTTTGGAGCAAGTTACTGAGATATTCCAACTTCCAGTAGGTACAATATCACGTGCGAAAGTGTAGGTCAACACGCCACCGGACTCAGAGAGAGTTTTTGTTACATTCCGATATGACATTCCGGCATTAGTATACCACGTAATAACAACAGAAACTGATGTAAGAGAGGGTACAGTCGCATTGCCTGCAAAACCATATTCGAACGTAAAGTCTGTTGTAGCAGGATCCCAGACATAGTTGTAAGTCGATACTAGTGTCACCTGCATAGGTATCTCAATGATGGAAACACCTACAGCAAGAGTCTGGTTGATGTAATTTCGCTTCTGAAGCGTGATTGTGATGGAATAGACACCAACATCCAAGCCATTTAGAACAGATGGCAGTATTTCATACAAGTGAACTGACTCTCCAAGGGTTCCGCTTCTAACAGTGGCGGCACCAATCTTCACAACATAAGAGAAGATGCTAAGATCAGTGACATTCGCAGTGTTTGTCGAGTCAAAAAGCCAATACGCATGGGAGCTATGGTTACCATATTCTTCGATGAATGATGTTTCACTAACACCCAAGCTGGTTTGCGCAGGGGTAACTGTAAGATACAGGGTTATCGTGGAAGGATCATCATATCCAGAAGTATGGGCGGACATTACAATCGTGTAAGGAGTTTCCGATACATTCAGCTTCCAAAAGTCGGTATCTATGATCATATGATAATTGACATCAGTATCCTGAGTGATGAAGAAGCTAAGACTCTCTGACCAGTATCCATAACCAATTGGTGTAGTTCCCAAGTATATCGTGAAATTCACCCAGGTAGAAACACCTATCGTTACTGCAAAGGTTGTGTCGGGTCCATCTCTGTCATAATATCCTGTAGTGAATGTCGCATTTCGGCCCCATCTTGCAGTTAAGTACGTAGCTGTCGCATTCAATTCTGTGTAAGAATCTGAATATGCAGGGACACTAATTGAAATGTTATTGATATACATCCAATTCTTGTCTACTTTCAGCAGAAGCTCGGTTAGGAATCCATTCTTTGCATTTCCAGCGATAACTGTAACATTGTATGATACGCTGTAGGGACTAGTCATGTTTGCATGAATGAACTGGAAAGTTAATTGTCCAGTGCTATTGGTGCTGCCAATTACAACAAGATTGCCGCCGCGAAGCGTTACGTTTACTTGCGCACCCTGAACGAACGTATTCGGTCCAGTGATTACACGAATGTTAAGAGTTGATATCGGGAGCTCTATTGTGCTAGCGATTAGTCCTTGAACGTTTACGAGAACTTCGGTGTTGTTCCGTGCAAGTGGAGTTTCGTCATAGTTATCTGCTTTCCAGACATTAAATTGCCAAGTGCCATTCAAGATTCGATAGAAATTAAATTGTCCATTTGCGTCAGAGGTTTTTGTGAGGGCGTATTTGTTTTCATCAATCGTGTTGTTGATTTTAATTGTAGCCCCTTCAACTGGGTTATCATCCCAAGTCACTAAAGTAGTCTGGATAGTGACAAGTGGTACATCTAAGGTGTAAGAATAGGGGCCTAAATCAAAATCAGATGAAGACCGAGACCAATTGCCAAATTGAAGTATTTCATCGTATTGGTAGCTCGATACATTACCTGTATACTTCACGAAGAACCTATAGTCGTCTTTAGGCACTCTATAGAAATTGGCCCAGCCAGATCCATCTGTCGTCGATTGATCGATATGAATAGAACCATCTGAACTGGTGTCTGTGATGTTTGACAAGCGGATGGTCGTAGTTTCATCCGGAGTCTGAGCCATTGCTTGCCCCATCAAATCATCAAGATATACATCAAATGAGCCCATTGGAAGTATGATTTCAATTGGTGTAACTGAACCAGTAATTGCATGCTCAGAGGTATTCTTAACCCAAACGCTACTATAGGAAGATGTAAGCCAGCTCTTGGCATCGATTTGAGTACGAACTTCGTAAGACCCATCACTTAGGCCTTCAAAGACAACAAGTCCATTAGCATCTGATAGAGAGGACCTGTTTTTGCCCTGTTCATCTATCCAGATTGCACTTGTTGTAGAATTGTAAAGCGTTACACTTGCTCCTTCAACAGCCAATCCATCAAGATCAACAACTGTGATATCGAATTCGAATAGGTGACGTTCATTACCCATATCTACAACAAAACCAGCTTGATCTTGCTCAGGAGAATATCCAGGAACAGCCCAACCATAACCGGTATCCCCTGATGGGCCGTATGGAGATGATGTAGAGAATCGCCCAACATCAACTATACCAATACTAGCGTTGGAATTGATGTGATAGAGAGTCATGCTTCCAGATATTGGGCGGAAAGCAGTCATTCCACCAGCGGGAATTTGAAGCGTACCTCCATTATAGCCATCAATCTGAACTTCTGCATTTTCCAGGGCTACGATCATGAACTTGTAACTGTTGATACCCCAAAGCTTGTACGCGGTACCGTAGCGATGACCGGTTATTGTTGGAACCCAGTCGCCTGCGTCAATTGCGGCAGTAGGATTGTAAACACCTTCAACCATGAGCATAGCACCGCTTTCGCCAATAATGTGGAGAACATCTTCAGGATTCGCATCACCCGCAACACCAGAATTTATTGTTGCAGAGCTGTTGGCGGCAATATTTAGTGTTCCACCGTAAACAAAACCTAGCCCATCCCCGTTTCTGTACCAATCAACATTGACAGTAGTATCCCCGAGGTTCGTAACACGGGTTTTGTCAATGCTGTTGCCCATGTCAATAGTATAGAATTCCTCGCCTGCGAGGCTTCCGTCAATCGCAGGGTAAAAGCCCCAGATGTCACGAGAATATGAAGCATCAACGTCACCTGCACGACCAGAAACTGGTTTCGTGGCATTTGCGACTTTTATGTCACTATAGACAATCCCCCATTTGTAGATGTATTCACCAGCATCAATAATTGCTGGCCATGAAGAAACCAGAGAATAATTATTGAAGCGCCAGTTCGTATCAGCTGTTCCATCGGAACCTGTTACCCAAACCTCGGTATCATCCTCTTGAGCTTGAATCCAGTACTTACCTTCATTTCTTGCGTCAAAACCCTCAACACCACCAATAATCAGTTCAGTTCCAGTTCCGGAATTCATCTCATCCACAAGAGGAAACCAGTCGTTGATTGCACTATTTGATCCCTCGTCACCTTGACCCATATGGACATACATCGGGTAATTGGAATATACTGCGTAGTATCCGTTGAAAAACGTTGTAGAATATGTATTCGGCTCATAACGAGCAGCCTGATATTGATTGATGGTGCCGTTTGGTTCGTTTGTTGGATAAACGAAGTTGCTTGGAAGACTCGCTCCGGACCAGATATTATCTATATTTCGTGGGTCATTCCATGTTTCAGTGACTGAATCATATTTTTCAATATAGTAGTTGTTATCATCATAATAAGAAACCAAGCTTATTAGAGACATTGTATAGCTTTTGTAAATGAATGGATAGAAGTCAGGATAGCTAACAGAGCCGACATTGATTTTTGCATAATAAACATAGTAATTGTATTCAGTTGAGCCTGCTGTGACATTCGCCATGAATGACATCCGGGTCGATAGAACATACTCACCTGTTGCATCATATGTTGTGTTCCATGTTTGGAATGGAAGAAGCGTCCAACTGGGGGCATCATAGTATGCAAGTCTCAGGGAGTCAGTATGGCAATGCCCTTCTTCAAAGGTAAGAAGGAGATGCACGGGGGTCAATACTCTATCAGAAACACCTGGTTCTGTAATGTTGAAGAACTGGCGATAGATGAAAGTGCTATTCCACCATTCTGCTTCATCTTGGAATCCTGCTAGCTCAAGTCTACTACCTGAATCGGATACATCAGCAACTGAATTATTGGCATGTATCGGTAAGGTGGAAGTCGTATTTGTTAGGGGGAGCATCAAGAATGTCATAAATGCGGCAAGCAGTATAATCGTTAGTCGATTATTCATTTTATTCAACCTCCCCAACTGAAACGCCCGCATTGCTTGGGTGGAATTTTCTAAGAGTTTCAAGGTAGTGGATTGCTTGGCGAGCTGGGACATCCTCATCATTGTATAGGTCAACAGTTCTCTCAATAAGCCATTCAGGATAGACCGTTATTACTTCGGGATTACATTTCAGAAGAACATGCTCGCGGCCGCCTTCATCTCTATGTTTCATGATTATGTTTGCTTTCTCCAAGTTATTCAGGTGTTTCGATATTTGTGAAGCACTCAACTCGAGCTTAACACCTAATGTTTCTGTCAAAGCTGGGCCTTCGCGTAGAACGCCTATGATATCGTATGCATCGAAATCCAGAATGAACTTAGAGAGCTCTTCTGCTTCAAGCCAGAGAGTATCGGAAAGGTCGCGTCTTAATCTGGCAACATAGTCACGATGATATCGACGAGTGGTTCGAAGATACTCATCCGAAACATCCTTTGGAAACTTCGCAGATCTCACTGCTCTTGCAGTGTCATGCGATATTCCACGGAGAATGAAAATCGAACGTGTTAGGTAAATCAATTCTGAAGACAGTCCTTCAACCCATCCGCTGGCCACAATACCCATTTTGATTAGGGGTCTGAGTATCATGTCAACATCAATCTTCTTTCCTACTTCCTCAAAGATGAGTTGCTCTAAATCGGTGGCTTGAATTGTTCCATTTTTCATTAACACCTGTAGAATTGCTCTTCGTACAGGATCGTTTACCACTGCTGCTTGACGTTGTTCAGGAGTCATCTGTGTGTAACGCGAAACTTGCTTGAACAGCTTAGGTACAAGTTTTGTGTAAGCCTCTCCATCAGCATTTAGAAAAATCTGAGTTGCAATCTCAGGAAGGGCATCTTTGTATACATCTGGGTCTTCATCATCACTGAGTACTAGGAAAACCATCGAAGGTAGTCCCTTGAGGTGTTGATTCAACCCACCATAGTACACGGCGAGTTTGAACTCATTAAATGTGAGAGAAGAAAACCCAGGTTTCTGTGATTCCTCAGTTTCTCCAAGCGTAGCAATTCCATACACACGCATAGAGGTTGTTGGATCCAATCCAACTTTGAGCCCTTTTGGTGTTTTGGCGGTGACAACTGGTCCCAATTCATCGTCCCATTTTAAGACAGCAAGTCCTTCTGGCATAGTATTCGCACCTGATTATTTGTGAATAGCAAAACTGGTGGTATCAGCACTACTTTTGTATTCGCTGTGTCTACCATGAAAACCCAGCTACAGTCCCAATGCATCCTTTGTGGGTCCAAGGTAAACAACGGTCCATTGCAGGATAGAAGGAGCAACTAATTTACTAATAAGAAAACCCTGTGTAGCCTAGTTCGATTATGGACTGTCTATTGTGCATTTGCAAATAATGTGACTACCATGTTGTTTCCAAAGCCGCCAATATTGTGAGCTAAACCAATTTGAGGGTCGCTAACTTGGAGTCCATCGGGAGCAGAACCTGTCAGTTGCATGAAAATGTCATGAATCTGAGCTACTCCAGTGCCCCCTGTCGGATGGCCACGTGCTTTCAAACCACCTGTTGTGTTAATTGGAAGAGTTCCATCGACAGAGGTTTGTCCTTCCCTTACTAGTTCAATGGCATTTCCCTTCTTTGATAAGCCTATGTCCTCCATATCGATGAGTTCCAAAATAGAAAATGCATCATGCAATTCACATACATCTACTGCGGCAGGTTCTATATCAGCCATCTCGAAGGCTTTTCTCGCTGCTTCAGCGGTTGCATTGAATGAAGTCAATGACAATCGATGCTGCACGGCATGGTAATCAGTAGCGTGACCAATCCCAATTACCTTAACAGATTCTCTAATCGGGCCTAGTGTCTTTGTCATATTCTCTGAAGCCAAGACAACAGCGGCTGCACCATCACTCGTTGGACAACAATCATACAGTGTTAATGGATCTGCAACTATGCGTGCGTTACTGACCTTTTCCACAGTTACTTCTTTCTGAAAATGAGCGTAAGGGTTCTTAGCTCCATTCGAATGAGCCTTTGTCGGTATAAGAGATAATTCATCACGTGTAAGTCCAAATTCATGCATATATCTGCGAGTAATCATTGCTGCAAGGCTTGTAGGAGTCGCTCCGTATCTGGTTTCATTCTCATAGGACATCATCTTCGCAAGAATCTTCGAAGCTACACCTCTTTCAACGGAACTCATTTTCTCAGCTCCTACTACAAGAACGAGTTCCGCCAAGCCAGATGCTATCATTGCATAACCCGCTTCAAAGGCACTAGAACCTGAAGAGGGTCCTGATTCTACTCGAGTAGCTCCAGCAGGAACCAATCCGAGATAATCAGCGGTAAGCGTGGAGAGGTGGCCCATGCCTGTAAACTCATCGGGATTCTGGGTACTCACCATAATGTGATCAAACGGTTCTCCTACAACACTTGCTGATTCCATTGCACTCATCGATGCACTACCGATTAAATCCATGATGCTGTCATCCAGAACACCGAAGCGAGTCATACCAGCACCAATAACATGGACAGGTTTCATAGATACACATCCTAGTCTATCAGTATAATGAGATCCGCAGGGGTCACGTTCGAACCAGGTTCCACATTGACTTCCTTCACAGTCCCATTAGCAGAAGCTTTCAACTCATTGAACATCTTCATAGCTTCAAGGATGCACACCGTCTGACCACTCTTCACGGCATCACCGACTTTAACATGTACTTCTGTGATTTTTCCAGGCATTGGAGGATATACACCTCCTGAAACCCTAGGTCCAGCCGCGGATGCAGTTTGGGGAGCCGAAGAGGTCTGTGTCGTTACTATTCGTTTCCATGCAATCTCTCGCGGTCTGTCATCAATTTCAACATCTAGTGTTGAGCTGGTCTTTTTCAATACGCGGATAGAATAATCACTAGCAGTGTCATTTAGCGTCCAGAGTCCATCTTCATTCTGGGTTGCCTTTATTGTGTAGCTCTCTTCTCCGACCTTGACAACAAGTAAGCCACCTTCATCTAACCGGTCTACACATACATTGTATTTCTTGTCATCAAGGGTAATATCAAACTCTGAGCTCATTATGGGCCCCCCTGTGTTCTCGGAGCCATCTGACTCCTACGTCCCGATGAAGCCCAGGCTGAAGGACTCTTTTCCCAGCTTGCAGACCGGGATGCATGTTGCGCCTCTCGGCCGCTTTGCGCCCAGCTACCTCCGGTCATAGATGTTCCAATAACGCCTCCTCCGTTTCGCCCACTAGCATGAAGAACAGAAGCTATTAACGCCGCCTCAAGTTCAGGTGTCATTGTTCCGGCTGAGTTCCTCTTTGCTTTTCTCTTTAGGAAGTCAAGGGCATATTGAGGAAATAGAGCATATGATACCAGGTCTCTTGGTTCATGAGGAATATCTATTAGCGCCTCTCGTGCGGCAGGTAGTTCGGGTTCTAGTAGGTCAGCGGGTCGCACCTTCATTGGTTCCTCGTCACCAATTGCTTTTCTCTTGACTTCTTCGTCAACAGGGGCAGGAGGCCGTCCGTAGTAGCCTCTGAAGTATTGCTTGACTTCCTGAGGAATCATACTATACCGATCACCGGTTATGACATTAAGTGTCGCCTGGGTACCTACTATCTGACTTGATGGTGTTACCAGTGGGGGATAGCCGAATTCGGCTCTTACTCTGGGAACTTCTTTCAGAACTTCATCATAGCGATCAAGAGCACCCTGCTCACGGAGTTGATTATCAAGATTGGAGAGCATTCCACCAGGAATCTGAAACACAAGCACTTGCGGATTCACGCCTTTCATTGAGCCCTCAAACTGTGAGTATTTTCGTCTAATCTTCCGAAAGTAATCAGCAATCTCTGAGAGTAGGTTCAGATCGAGACCCGTATCATAGGGAGTACCCTTGAGGGCTTCCACTATTGACTCGGTGGCAGGTTGTGATGTAGCCATTGATAATGCTGAGATTGCACAGTCAACGACATCAACTCCAGCTTCTGCAGCTTTCAGATAGGCCATGGAGGCCATGCCGCTTGTGTAATGGGAGTGAAGCTGAATTGGAATATCAATCGCCTCTTTAAGACCCTTTACCAAGTCATAAGCAGCCTGAGGCGAAATCAGTCCCGCCATGTCCTTGATACAGATGGAATCAGCACCTATCTCGTAGAGGGTTTTTGAATCTTCGATGAACTTTTCATTTGTATGAACTGGACTGAGTGTATAGCTAAAGCATGCCTGCACATGACCGCCTTCGCGGTTGACGAATCTCATCGCGGCTTCCATATTCCGGATATCATTCAAGGCGTCGAAAATCCTGAATACATCAATCCCGACTCTTACTGCTTCCACGACAAAGGCCTCTAGAACATCATCGGCATATGCACGATATCCAACGCAATTTTGCGAGCGCAACAACATCTGAAAAGGTGTTTTAGGCATTACTTCCTTGAGTTTCTCAACTCGCTCCCAAGGGTCCTCATCAAGAAATCTCATCATTGAGTCGAAAGTTGCACCACCAAACATCTCAAGTGAGTGATAGCCTACTTTATCAATCACTTCACAAATGGGGAGCATATCCTCGGTCTTCATACGTGTAGCTAGTAGTGACTGATGTGCATCGCGAAGCGTCGTATCTGTAATCTGAACCTTTGCCATGGCAACCGAATTGATGAATGTAAGGAGCGTATTTAGTCGTTCTGTTCAGGAGGTTTTCGTTTAGATGCGCGGGGATGATGGTATTCAGTAACACAAGAATCAGTTTGAGAGGCCGTGCTATGCATTCTGACGCATGTCACAGCACTCTTTCAAAATCAAGGTTGTTGTTTGAATGGATTCTCAAGTGCAATTACATTACTGCAGTTTTGGCACGTCACACTCATCTGCTCTAATTGCAAATCGTATGAATAGACAGCCTTGCAGCGTGGGCACAAAATCAAATCATCTCTTGGAATATCCGAACCATACGGATCAGGGTGATCAAGGATGTACAATTCCCAGAGGTAATTCATTAATTCCTTTTTTGAGATGACAAGTGTCTTGAATTCAACGAAGTCTCCTTTTTTCTTCGTCTTTGTGTTCTTTTGATTAAGTCGAGAAAATACTGCAATTTCATCTGAGATGTCTGCAAATACCTTCATTTCTGCATAATGTCGCTTTTGAAGAGACCCTTTACATTCAACCCTAATTCTATTTGGAAACTGGTATACCCTAGTGCTGTACGAAATTTCTCCGCGCCAGTGGTCCTCTGTTATGCATTCGTCCAGTTTCTTTTTTTTCCAAATGTATCGAAGCGTTTCTACCTGCCAATCCTCCACGATAACACCTCTTGTCTGAGTCTAGATTAGCAGAAGAGAATATAAACTTTGAAACCCAAAATGGGATTGAATCGTTCCTGCATTAATAGTGTGCAATCGAATCGGATTAATAAAGTCTGTAGGTTACCTTTGAGAGTTACTGGGCTTCCACGAATTACGCCATTGACAAACATTTATTTACCATATTAACTATAGAAAATTATTCGGAGATGAATCAATGAACCTTCTAGGTACAAAAGCGTGGATGTGGATCAACGGAATCAGTTTGATAATCGTGGGAGTAGTATCACTAGTCCCAGCAATTGCTGTACTAATTCCAATTGTCCCACTAAGTATAGTGAAAATCATTGTAGCAATGATTACTCTAATTGTTGCATTTCGCGAAACGGACATGGAACAAATAAATGGAAAAATATGGTTGCTTATTGTGGGGATAGTACTTCTGTTTATGGGCATATTTCCATTCTTCCCAGCGTTCATGATGGCCTATCCAACCTTCGTCGATTTCCTGAACACTCTCAAGGTTGTTCTGGGTGGCATAACCTTCCTGGTTATCGTTATCGACTGGCCGAAACTTGGGCTGTAATATTGGTTTGAGTTTCCCCCCACAAGGGGATAAAAGGAGAATCGAAGCGATTCTCCAAAACAGGAGATAGACCGGATAATGAGCGAAGACAACACAATGAGCGCAACACTCGAAGGCGTATTAAAGAGGTATAGAGACCCATTTGGTAATGTGGATTACTTTTCGATGATGGCTGATGAGTCCATTGCGCAGTTTGCTGAGTCACTGGCAGAATTTGATTTAGCGTCGTTGGATACAAGAGAAAAGGGCCTTGCATTCTGGATAAATTCTTACAATGCCCTTTCAATATACGGCGTTTTGAAAAAGCTGAAATCAGATCCAAGTTTCGCAGAGAAAGGAAACACGAGTTGGTTCCAGAGAGTTAGATTCTTCGCACTTCAAAAGTTCAACATAGGAGGCAGTCAATTTACTCTGAGAGATATCGAGAACAGATTAAGGGAGAAGTACAAGGACCCAAGGATTCACTTTGCATTGAACTGCTCTTCTATGGGATGTCCTGCATTGAAGGATGGTCGCTACAGCGCAGAGAATATAGATGAAGAGCTAGATGCTGCAACGAAACTGTATCTTGGATCTCCTTCAGGAATGAGTCTTGACTCAGATTTGCTTGAACTGCGTTTGAGTATGATTTTCAAATGGTACAAAAAGGATTTCGAGACTACGGGAAAAACAATCAAAGAATATTTGTTACCATTTATTTCTGACGAACAAAGAGAATTCATTGAGAAAAACATGGATACCATTAAAGTGAAGTACATTGATTACGATTGGTCGCTCAATACAAGCGAAGAGGCGGAGTGATAGTAGCTTATGGATCGATTCAAGGGAACACTATTTGGAATTAAGAAAGTCGGCAAATATCTTACCGATAATGAACTAAGACAGGCGTATACCGAATTCAAAGAATCTGAAGAAATGGCACTTCGGCTTATTGTGAATACCATTCTCTCTGAAGGATGGATGATTTCTCTTTCGCGCCCAAAATCATGTAATGAAATAGCAAAGGAATTCGGGTATACAAATATGCCTCTCTTGGAGAGCATTCTCGGTCTCCTTAAGGGGCAAGGCATTCTGGGTGAAGAAGATAAAAAATACTCCATAAAAGAGCTGAAAGCTACTCCGATAAGACCAGAAGATGTGGGAACGGTTCTTACAAACTTTTACTTTGATAGCTCTCAATTTCTACCAGACGCCCTTCGTGGACAAACGGTTCCTCTTGACGACGTGCCGCGGATAGTACTTGAATCTGTCTTCAGTAGTACGCTTACTGAGAAAGGGAGAGGAGTTCTTCTAAGGTCATTCTCACAAAAGCATACAAAAGAAGTAGGCGTTGCAGCCTTTGCCGACGTCGGTCTCGCATATGAACTAAGGCAGATTGATGACATATTCAAACCGGAAAAAATCCATCTCTTCATGCAGAACTATAGATGGCTTACACCACTCACTTCTGTTCTGAATTTCCTATCTGAAAAAGACGTTCTAAGCAAACTGACAACAGACCTATTTGGACGAAAAATTGAAGCCCATCTAGATTTATTTTATGGTGAGGAGCTCTTCGCATACTCACAGGATACACTGGACGAGAGAGTTGAAACTGTTTCATCATACCTGAATCCAGGCGGCAGAGTCATCACAGATGACCCAACAATTCCTGCTGGCGAAAGATCCAGCTCTCCGGCATATACTCTCATGCAGACTATTGATGGATATCCACAGCCGCTTGATAGAAAATTCATTCAGACAGTCTTTGAAAAACATGACTTGCAAATTCAAACTATCGGAGATAACTGGATTATTGCCGAAAAGGGGGCAGCCTAACAATGAGTGAAACGCGAAATGTCAAGGAATTATTCATTATCCACAACAGTGGACTGCCCGTAGGGCATATTGGAACGGGACAGGTCGAAATTGATGATGCACTCTTTGGTGGATTGTTATCTGCAATCGATAATGTTGGACAAAGTCTTGGAGTCGGTGAGGGTGGAGCACTGGATTCTATAGGATTCCAATCTTATGATTTGGTTTATGCAAGAGCCAAAGAAGGATTGATTGTGCTCCTCACAGGTGGAGAGAGCACAGAGTTTAAAGCAAAGGCAAAGGAAGAACTTCAAGCAATAGGAGAGGAAATCGAAGCAAGAGGGTACCTAAACGGATTTTCCGTTCGAACTAGTGAGATGGCTTCAGAGATAGAGGCAATTATCACCTCAAAAGCGAGAACGATTTTTGCACGACAGGATGATGTTTTCCTCTGGGATAACGACCATACATTTCAACTTGCTGAACATAAGAACGAAAGATGGAAAGGTCGAATCTTGTTCTCAAACTATCTAATGCTTTCACCTTTGAAAGATACTCTCAATCTTCCAATGGATAAACTGGAAAGACTCCGTGACATTCTCTCGGACATGAAAAGTCCAGCAGAGATACTCGCAGATCCAATGATAGATGCGGTTGATGAGAAAAACGTCCAAGACACAATGAGATTCCTGCATATCTATGGTCTCGTGCACTGCTTTGGAACCAGAATTCACAAATAAGAGCTGCTTCAAGGAGCCAAAGAACGAATGACATCCGTTTCCAATGAGATGATTAGAGATGTTTATGCAATTACAGCAAGACGGTATGAGATGATACTGAAAATCTATAGAGTCCTAGGCGTAAACCTCAAGAAATGGCGAGAAGGCGCCTTTAGTCGATTACCAGAAGTGAAAAAACCACGAATCCTAGATATTGCTGTTGGAACAGGTACAAATCTGCCATATCTCATTGAGAAATACCCTGATTACAAGGAAATCATTGGAATTGACTACACGCCTCAGATGCTTGCACGGGCAAAGAAGCGGATTGATGAGAATAGTTGGAGAGACGTTCATATTCATCTCATTGATGCGAAGGAGATGTCCAACCGTATCGAGGGTAAATTCGATGTGGTAATTTCCACGTATTCATTATCTATAATCCCAGATTCACCAAGAGTACTGAAGGAAGTCCAGAGAATTCTCAACCCCAAAGGATATCTGCTATTGCTTGATTGTCAAAAGTTTACAGGCGCACTCGGAATATTCAATCCGCTTGCAATTCTATTATCAACAAGACTTGGCGGCAATGAAGAAACATATTCAGTTCCTGTAAGCAATCTGGCTGCACAAATGTTCAATCCTATTAGCAGAAGGTTACTCTATTCTGGAATGTTTTACGAAGATCTATATCAGGGAAGCATTACTTCGACTTCTGAAAGATGAACATCTCGTAGCCCAAGTTTTCAGAAGCTATTTCGTCTTTGATAAGGCAAATCATTCGCAGAATGTCTTCGACGCTTGTTGATTTTGACAGTGCTTCTTCAATCCCGGATTCCATCTTTGCTCGGCGATATGCCAGATCAACCATCTGCTCCAGAAGATTTGTGTGAATCGAGGTTTCACTGTGTAAGAATCCGCCTTGACCAAAAAGCCGTAAATAGCCATCAGAAGACAGAGCACCTGCGATGCATGCCACCTTTCCGATTAATCCTCTAAGTTCATCATCAAGGTCATCGTGATTCTGAATTACAACGTCGCTTATTCCAAGAACTCCTCCTTCGCCTAGTACTCGTGCCGTTTCAAGTACAGCCTTCTCCTTTGCTTGAAAAGTACAAACTGCACACTCGCTATAAGCCCCTGTGAAATGCTCATCAGGATATGGAATCGCACCTGCAAAGCCTATTTTGAAATCAGTATAATCAGAAACTCCCATTTGCTGAGCCCGTTGATTGGCTAGGTAAATCATATTCTCTCCCGCGTCAATGCCAGCAACGTGACATGAGAATTTCTTTGCAAGATATGTCCCAGTCATTCCATCACCGCAGGCGATGTCTAGGATTCGAGAATCGGAATCCACACGCATCTTCTCTGCCATGAGATTACTGAGCGCGAGACCTCCGGGATGAAAGATACCATCCAATAATTTCACGACTACAGGATGATTGTAAAAATCCGCACAACAAACACCCAATTCTAGTTCTTCAGAAGGAGGAACCTTCAATCTACTTCTCTCCTCTGTTTCTGTGGAACATATTGAAATTGCAGAACGGAATCATTTTGCCATCAGGTTGAATCAGATGAATACAGCATTTTTGTGCTCGTTCCAATTGGTAGCTGTTCTTGTCCATAAATGCATGAACTGAGATTGTCTTGACGGATTTCTTCAAGAATTCAGGCACCTCTAATCCACAGGCTTTACAAAATGTTGCCACATTCTTGTCTGTTCCGGGTACGGCGCTTGTGGAAAACAATGACTCAAATGCAGCATCTACAAGAGTGGACTTGCTGACAAGTGTGCGATCCTTGGCATAGTCAACATAGTCATCTACATCAACCAGAGTTGTTAATGGAATGATTTCGTCATCATCAACAATCATGTAGCTAATTGCCGTGCAGTGCGGATGAGGACATGGTATTGGCCGGAAATGACTTGCTTGATGTGTGCCGTTGGTCTGTGATTCAATGTTCTTCAGAACTTCGTCTATTGTAAGTGTCTGTGTATCAGGTGGTGTACTTCGTCCAGTTAATGCAACAGGTTGAAAATTGATACCGAAGACTTTCTCTTGAGATATGCCGAAGTTAATGATATCGCCAATCTCAGCATCATTAAGTCCTCTAACAAGTGTCGGCACCAACACCGTCGTCAACCCATGTTCTTTACACCGGTCTACTACTTCCAATTTCTCAGCAACGAGGTTTCGTCCCCGTATAGCCTTGGAAACTTCAGGTTTCAAGGTATCAAACTGAAGATACACAACAGGATCCGTTTTAGCAAATGATTCCATAAAATCATCTTTCAGAAGTTGTAAGCCATTTGTCGATACTACAACATCTTCAATGCCCAGCCCCTTTGCATACTTCACAATTTCCACAATCTCTGGGTGAAGAGTCGGTTCACCTCCACTTAGCTGAAGGATCTCAGGATTCGTTTCGTATGAAACAAAGTAGTCAATCATTTTGGTAATCTTATCAAATGAAATATGAGAACCTGATGGAGCTGCTGCGAAGCATATTGGGCAGGCAAGATTGCATTCACCAGTGACTTCCACAATTCCAATACAGGAATGCTGTTTGTGAGCCGAACAAATGCCACAATCATCTGGACATCCGTCTTTGATTTCACTTGACCATCTGAATGGTTTTGCTCCGGGTCGATTATAGCTTCGAGACCAATCCCAGTATTCAGGGTCGTTTGATATGAGGGCCTTTGATTGTCCATGAGTAGGGCAGCTCTTGACGAGAAAGACTCGACCAGATTCATTCTCCTCACTCGCTTCTACAAGTTCGTTGCAGATTGGGCAGAGGGCTTTCATGTATTCGGACTCCGGTGCAGGTGTGTGCTTCGGGTTCATATTCAACCAGAGGTGGTCTGAAGAACATTGATTCAGAGTCTTAATGAACGCATCGTTACAAAATCAATATCTCCTAAACATAGATGAATCTTTGAGATGATTTGATATGCACTCACGTATTTCTATAACATAGGGAGTTTAGTAATCTGTATTATCCACAAAAGGGACCTTTGAAAGTCTTCATTGTGTTATTCATGCTTGTATGGATTACCATAGCGTTGTGGATCGGATTCATGTTCTTTGAGATTTCGAGTAATTGGCCAACTACTTCTCCGGACCAAGCCCTATGGTCCTTGATTGGATTCCATTCGCAATGGCAAGTGCCGGCATCCTCATGCTTGTTGGTATCCTCAAGAGCATGGGAGGCGCACGTCCAGTTCAAGGTTCAGATAGTATTCAGATTGTGTCAAATCAGTTCGAAGAAGGACAGACACGAAATTTCGATTATCATCCTACATCTTCTCCTGATATTCAAGAGTTCTGTCCAAAATGTGAAACTGTATTCGAGTATGGGCAGCTTCAATGGACAGGACCGCTGGATTTCCTATGTCCTGGATGCGGGAGTACTATCCATGTAGAGAAACGAGAATACTAGTCATTGAAGAGAGAATGCATTGCACGCCTCCAATAGTTAATCTATGTTCGCGTTACGGATTTTATCAGGTGAAAAATCACAATGTTCGTTAGTGATGGAGGTGCGGCGGCAGCTGCTGCACAGTTTACGAGCTCATATAGAGTCAAGTTCACACGAGATGAATTCCTCGAATTGGTTGGTATTGCGCAGCCTGAGATAATCTATCATAGAAAGAGGATGCATTTCTTTGCATTCGATGGCTTTGTAATGTATACCTTCGAATGCACCGATGAAGATTTCAGACAAAAAATCATACACGCAATTGAGTTCTCAAATATGGCATGGGCTGAATAGATTCGAGAGGGCTCTTGTCCTTTCTTTCCCAGAGTTGAGTGAATGCTTCGAAGCCCATTGATCCAGAAGCACCGAGGAGTAGTACAGCTTCTTTGCTGTCAAACATATTCGTGCCCTGATGAACTCGTTCAATAGGGTATTTGATTATGTCTGTGACAAATTCAAAAAAAGAGAGATTGAGCACAGAGAGATTAACCAAATCCTTCCTTGATCGATAAATGGCTTAGTACCTATGTTGTTTTCATTCTTTACGATATGTCAAAGTCTTCATCTGTGCAAAATCTTCAGATTTGAAAAAGCGGGAAGAAAGTGGCGTAAGCTTCCTTCCCTAACCAGTAGACAACCATAGGACTGAAACACAGAGATTGTAGCAAAGCGGACCTACAGGTGAATGGTCGTTGGTCAGTCTATGAGTTATACCGATTCCCCTATCTAGAGTTCTGCAAGAGGAGCAACAGGATGCTAGCTGCAAACCTCTAGAATTATAATCAACCTTACATGATTACGTAATAAGCAACTATCCAAAATTAGCTATAGTTCCGTTCTGGATATACCATCAACTGGATTTTATTCCTGTTATCAAACTAATATGAACAACACTATCAGCATCAGCAATTTCAAAGAATTTCCCAAGAATCTCTCGGATTCTGGTTTCGGGAGAAATCAATCCTTCAAATTGGCGGGGATGCTCATGCTGTTCGAGGTATTCTCCAATACTCATGGGATCATCAGGGTTCTTCAGCAAGGCAGATGGTGTAGCGATAACAACTTTCCCTGTTGGCTTAAGCACTCGTTCCCATTCAAGAACACACGATTCCAAATCGTCGCTTCCACTAAATCCTGGAAGGATCACCAAGTCAAAATAGCTATCCTTGGCTGGAATGCTGTTACAACTCCCCTCAAGGCTTGGCAGATCTACACCCATTTCGTTTGTCATATCTCGTGGTCCTACTAGATAAATCGTTGATTCAGGTAGTATCAAATGTAGATTGACAAGCATCATCTGGATGGCTTTTGTGAATCTCATCGATACGTAGGCAATAGTGGAATCGGGTCCAAGGCCCCTTGCTAGGTGACTAGCCAATATTGTAAATGCACTTTTTTCGGGCGGAAGGTTGCGGAGATATTCCCCATAGAATTCGTGAACTGTATGAATTGCATCCATCAAAATGGTTTCACGAGCGTTTCTTCCTTTGGCGTTCAGGCTATAAACACGCTTTTTGGGTCCAGACGTGCTTTCACTCCAACTATCACTCAGAAACTCTTCATCATGCATTTTGTTTAAAATCTCGTAAAGGCGACCTATACCAATTCTCATTCCACGTGCTTCGAGTTCTTTGTGAATATCATAACCATGCATGTCCCTATCGCCAAGTATCTTGATGACCATCTGCAGAATGTCTTCAGTTCTGACCAATTGCATTCCTCGATAAGTGCTCAGTTGGCAGCCGATGATGTGAATTCTCAATCACTATAGTTAATAGCTCGTAGAGTGCATATAGTACTTGTGAAAAGGCCGTATTTCTAGAAATGAAACCTTAGAGAAAATCACTGGACGTTCTTGAAGAAGTTCAGGGTTTCTTTTTCTTCATCTTCGTTTTCAAAGAAACCAAGATGCTTGTAAACTGCTATAGCAAATTCTGCATATGCTTGGCCTCTTGCAGTAATAACATTCCCGTCAACGACAACATCCTCATCCTGAACCAAGCAATCTGCAAACACCTTCTCGGCGTACTCAGTATCATATCCGTGTGTCATGCGTTTCCCTTTGAGGATGCCTGCCTGAGCAAGAAATTCTGGGCCTCCACAAATAGCTGCCATTGGAATCCCACGCTCATTGAGTCTATTCAGCAATTGCTGAATGTCAGTTCTATCTGCATATAGCGCGGGGTTTCCACCAGGAATCAAAAGAAAATCTATCGATTCAGAATCGACTTCTGAGAGGTTCATATCTGCTTTCACATTTAGAGTACTATAATTAGGAACAATTTCCTCTTCGACAGAGAATGTCCGAATCTGAGATTTGTTTCGTAGAAGAAGTAAAGCAAGGGCGATTTCGAAATCAACGAAATCATTGTAAAGAAGCACGAAGGTGTCCATAGAGCATCAGGTGAAGAATAAGTGATTGAGTAATAAGATGTATCTTTAACGCGAGCCTATGCCGGTCATGGAAGAGATGATCGAGATTATGGCAGGTTTATTAGAATGAAGCTGGATGGGGGGACTACAATGACTTGGGAATGGAGAACCTTCTATTCAGCAGACTTCAAGGATGTATGGAGCATTGAGAATGAAAGTGGAATCCTGCTAAAGAATAGTCTTGATAGTGTGACTGCTGAAGAGCCGGATTGCGGTCATGAGATGCTTGCAGAGAAACGGGGATCCTGGATACATCTATGAACTATCAGTTGAGGATGGGGAAAAGGTAGGCAAGAAGCCTATTCCTACAATGGGATGTTTCCATGTTTCTTTGGGGGCCTACTCTGACGCTTGCTCTCTAACATATCAAGACCTTTGCATACGAGAGGTCTCGTTTCATGGGGGAAAATGACCTTGTCAATGTAACCCAATCCAGCCGCAATATAGGGATTAGCAAACTTCTCACGATATTCTGCAGATAGCTCTTTTCGACGTTTCTCCTTGTCCTTCGCTGCTTCAATCTCCTTGCGAAAGATGATATTGATTGCACCATCAGGTCCCATAACGGCAATCTCAGCATTAGGCCAAGCATACACCAAATCAGCTCCAATATGCCGAGATGCCATCACGTCGTAAGCTCCTCCATATCCTTTGCGAGTAATGATTGTGATGAGTGGAACGGTTGCCTCTGCGAAAGCATAGAGTATCTTCGCTCCATGTCGAATGATACCACCCCACTCCTGATTAGTACCGGGTAAATAGCCTGGCACGTCCATGAACGTTATCACAGGGATATTGAACGCATCACAAAAACGTACGAATCGCGAACACTTGTCTGAGGCGTTAATGTCGATTGTTCCGGCGAGGAATGCAGGATTCTGACCAACAATACCAACTGAACGTCCATCAAAACGAGCAAACCCGGCCATCATGTTCTGTGCCCAGTGTTCATGAACTTCAAAGAACTCGCCATTGTCGACAAGTTTTCGAACTACATCTCGCATATCATAGGGCTTGTTAGAATCATCAGGTATGATATCATCGATTGACATATCCACATCGTCTAGGGAGTGTCCGGTGTCGAATCGAGGGGGGTCTTCCATGTTGTTACTCGGAATGTAGCTCAAAAGGGTTCGAATTTGATCAAAGCAATGGTCTTCGTCATCACTTGCAAAGGAAGCCACGCCGCTAACACTATTATGAGTCATTGCGCCACCTAGATCCTCAAATGTGACTTCTTCACCTGTTACGGTCTTGATCACGTCGGGACCTGTGATAAACATGTGAGAGGTTCCCTTGACCATGAGTGTAAAATCTGTGACTGCAGGGCTATATACCGCGCCTCCGGCACATGGCCCCATAATAGCTGAAATCTGGGGAACTACTCCACTGGCAAGGGTGTTTCTTCTGAAAATCCCCTTTTGCAAACAAGATACAGTCCAAATTCCAA
>CAYMLT010000014.1:0-26415 GCA_964391265.1 uncultured archaeon | reverse complement strand
GAGCTGGTTTTACCGCGGCGGCTGGCACCAGCCTTGCCCTCTCCTTTCTAGCGAACCTTACTACGGTTTCGCCACAGATGGAATTATCTCCCATCACTCGGCTTGGCCCACTCACGCTTTCGCGCATTGGTGAGGTTTCGTAACTGCTGCACCCCGTGGGGCTAGGGACCTTGTCTCAGTTCCCTTCTCCGGGCCACGACTTACATCGCCCGTTGAGGTCACAACCTAAGTGGGCTTTTATCCCACTTACAAGTATGATCTCGTGCCGTCCCATCCTGCAGCGAAAATCCAACATACCTAGGAAGTTCCTTTGAGAGCAATATCATTTCCAGAACAAAGCTCCTATGACCGATTACCGCCAGTTTCCCGGCGTTGTCAGTCTCTACAGGGTAGGTTAACGACACTACTGAGCCGTTCGCTACGGGTACGGATGCGTACCCGTTCAACTTGCATGTCTTAACCCCAAGCCGATAGCAGTGTCCTCTAGCAGGATCAACTAGAGTTAATCCGATTGTACATGACCGGCAAGGTCTGACTGGAGTAGTTATTCAGCCATTTCAATGCACAATTCTAAAGCACACGATGATTTGTTTTTAGCTTGATGAAGTACAGGTCTTAGACGGGGATAGAAGGGATGTTCTTACCCTGGCTACACCTGCACAATGTTGAACGTATCTTAGACACGAGGGGAATCTGGTACTCAGCACCAGTCTATCTCACGTCCGCATTTTGTATTCACAATCGGACTCCAGCACTATCATAGCAAGGCGTTCATCGCCGAAGGCTCCAGTCTGGCACCTTTATTATGTGAAGCAGCCCCACCCTGAAATGTTTGAATAAAAAGCTTTCCAAGGGGATGCTATATCCTTAGTAGTTCTTTTGAGTAATAAGTGCTTGTACCGCTGCCAAAAAGGCACTCGCCATATTGTTTAAAACAACTGTGTAATGTCATAGATGACGAACATTGATATTAATCAAGGCGTGATTGAGGGATTTCGTATATGAGCTCACAGGATACATCAAAAGATAGCATCGAGGCAAGAATTAGAGAAGTAATCATTGTTTTGGTAGTATTTGGTCTAATCTGTATAATACTCTTAACAGGCTTTAGTAGCTTAAACTATGCAAGTTCAGGGAGCGAAGCACAACTCTTAGTAAATATCTCAATCATACTAGCATGCGGATTAAGTGCAATTGTGATATTACTAAGTTATTTTGTTCTGGAAATTTATTCAAAGGACTAATTTCACTGGCACTAGCGCCATTTAGGACCATTTATGCATAGGGATTATTCTCCTTGGCCAGAAGGTAACACTCATCTGACAGTGATGTTTTCAGAGAATATGTTGAGGAGAACGTGCCCCAAATGGCCAATTCTCATGATTTACTTGATTCACTCATACGAGGAATGTCTGTAGAAGAGAAGGGATTTGGTCCCTTCAACGTCTGTTCAGCTTTCTCCGCTCCATGATCAGCTTTCTCCGCTCCTTCATCCAAGCAACTTCAGCATCTAAGAGCGGAATGAGAATCTTGTATTTTGTATGCTTGAGAACAAATCCACCGATACTGCCCGTAGCAAGAAGGAAGAATACAAAAGCAGGGACAAACCAAATCAATCCCCATATTGGGTCTTCTCCGAGGGCATTCAGTGTGACCCAAAGCCATGTAAGTAAGACTGCAGCCAGATAGGCTTGAACCAGAACTAAAAGCTGGCCTGTTTTCCTGAAGTTAAAATAGGCAGTTTCTTGCTCTTCGGTGACATTACCAAGTCGAGGCTTGATGACATTGTTAAATACGCGTCTAGCGGATTCGGTGGATGCTGTGAGACTGTAGAAAGCCCCAGTAATGATGATGAACACAGGTATCAACAGACCGGGACTCAGTATCCAGTCCTCGATAGGAAACAATAGGTATTCAAGTATTAGTACACTGAGCCCGATCAGTATGTGTATGTTGCGGATACGCTTTTCCGCAGGACCGTTCGTCACGTAGTGTTCGTCATAAATAGAGGGGCTTTCCAACAGTACGTCACTCCTGTTTCAGTCCAACGAATCGAAATAGAGTGTCGCAATATATATTCCGATATTGGCAGCTATTAAGAACCATCCTGCCGGAGTGGTCAACATTAACTCATCGGCCGCCATCAGTATGGAATACTGTGGGAAATACAGTGCCAATCCACCGATAATTGCACACATCAGTGTAATCAAAGGACCAATTAAACTATACCATGAGAGCTCTCCTTGCGCTACTTCGCCGGCTATAAAGAAAGTATCATAAAACAGCAGTTGGCAACCATGGAGTACCGCCAGTTCAACTTCCTCTGTTAGGATGAAGGCTCCAATGCCAACCAACGCAACACTGATTACAAACGAGAATGTGGCCCAAACATACTCCATAAACGTCAATTCTAGGAAATGAATTTGGATTACTCCTAAGGCCAGTGAGGTGAGAGCAGTAAGGAGAGTCTGCATTGCGATTGCACCATTTAGAATGAATGAGGCTATCAAAGCTCCAAGAGTGGCCTCAATCGCACCATCGAATAGAAATGCTTCATCTGGAGATAAATAAGAACTCAACTCAGAAGAATCACATGCTAGAACGACATCTCTTGCAGGCGTCATTTTGATGTCCTGGCTGAAACGTTGCCATGACATCACGCTGTTACCAACTAGGATACCTTGGTCAGAACCGTGCGACACCCAAACTACAGCCCCTGCAACCCGGCTAATCATTAGGAAGTACTCAAGTGAACCATAATCCACTATCACCAGATTCTGGGTGTTGGATTCGAGTATCGTTATCGCTTGGTTGGTTGAAACATCGTCACTCATTCTAACAACAACGTTAGATAAGACTGGCGACGACAACGGCATGATGGCTAAAGGCATCAATGTAGTTACAATTACTGAAATAAGCAGAATATTCTGCTTCTTTATTATCATTATTACAATCATCCCCAATTTGTAGCTCCTAGAGAGCTATGTGCGCTATTTTGTAAATCTATATACGTTATTTGTTAAATGGTTTTTTGGTTAAATGGTTAAATGGAGCGTTCTAGACTAGTTGGTGTTTATCAATACAGACAATCGAAAGTCAAGCAACACTAGACTGAATTAGAACCTGCTGCAGTCATTCTCTTGAACCGTTTGAGTCCTATCCTGATGACCGGCATCACATGCTCTCGCAGAGTGACCGTGCAATGGTTGAAATCCACATCGTCACTGGGGGGGTATTCCAACAATTACGTCACTCCTGTTTCAGTCCAACCAATTAGCAATAAGTGTCGCAAAATGCACTAAGATGTTATCTCCCGAAAAAGGTACAATACATCTGAGCTATTTTGCGTTTACCAAAGATAGAATTTGCAGGTTAAGCAATATCAAGCTGAACCAAGGACTGCTGTTTCATAAGTCGAGGGATTCCATCAACCAGTCGTACAAAGTTACGATTGAGAACATCTTGGGTATCACGAGGAGGCTGTAATCGAAGGGATGATAGCATACTAAGGACAGGAAAGAGCCTTTCTGAAGGCATCACATCACTATTAGAGCTAGGAGCGTCACTTTCCATAAGCAATAGGTCATCAGGGACAAGCGATGCTGCTTCTCGGACATCCTCCCACTGTGGGACAATCTCAGAGTATCTCTCTGTTATAAGAGAACCAAAGGACAGATAGATGCTCCTGTCGGTCAGTTGCTTTGCAATATCTGGACCTTGGTCAAATCCATGGATGATCGCGCGGGAGATTGAGTATGAGTCAAGTAGTGTCGTTACTTCAATATCTACACCATGGCTATGAGTGCTAAGTATTGCATCTTGTTGCTCAGCAACCTCAAGGAAGATTGTGAAGAGCTCTTCCTGTAGTGGAAAGGCAGTAGGGTTAGTTTCAAAAAGTGATCTAGTCCAATCTCACCGAGAACAATGCATTGACTTGCATATTCTCGCATTATGTCCAGATGGCCGATTGCTTCAGAAGCATTATGGGGATTTATACCAAATCCCGGAACAACCATCTCGGAGTGCTCTGCGATTTTTAGAGTTCGCTCATAAGATGGGATTCCTTTGGATAAGCTGATTGCGACGATCTCATTCTTTTCTAGGTCGGATAGCACTGCTTCTATATTATTACCATACATCTCAAGAGGACAATGAGAGTCGACAATCAAGATGCATGTGCCTCTGACATACTAATTGTGCAAACCGATACCTATGACTTCAGGTCGCTTAGAATGGTCAAACGGCAACACTCATCTAAGCATGGTCATCTCAAATAGAGATAGAAATAGAGGCTTTTCTTCAATGACAGACTTTCATGATTATCTAGACTCACTGATGCGTGGCGACTCTGTGGAACAGAAGAGCGTATTCGCATCTGAAAGAGAGTCATTCACGTTTCCTACCGCAAGACCACAATGGACGCCACCGCGTCATTACAAGATTGACTTGCTGATGATGGACTGGAATGTCGATATTAAGAACGAGAGGGTTGATGCCATATCAAAGCTCAAGATCACTGCCATTGTCCCAGAGATGACAGCAGTATTCTTGCATGCTGCAGAACTGAATATCACGGGCATATCAGACTCTTCTGGAGAGGAACTGGGATACGATACCCAGCCTGATGAGGAGAAAATGATTGTCTATCTCTCCAAGGCATTAAAACAGGGAGAAACTGAGGAGATCATATTCACATACACAATCGAACATCCGAGAGGCGGCATATGGTTCATCAATCCGTGTCCTGAGTTTCCAGATATTGAGAGTAGTTTCTGGACACAGATGCAGGATGACTATGCACGATATGTGGTCCCCGTATACGATAATCCAAGTCACAAGTTCCCAACAGAAACCATCCTCACCGTCCCGGAGGGATATTATGCTATGAGCAATGGGTATCTCAAAGAGAGAAAGAAGAATGATGATGGTACTGAAACCTTCCACTGGGTACAAGAATTACCCATTCCTGCGTACCTGATGACTATGGCTGCATCTGAGTACGTTGAATACAAGGAAGACCTTGATGGCCTTGAAGTAAGCTATTACGTTCATAAAAGATGGGACAAGGATACTGTCTATCGATCATTTGGAAAGACTCCTGAGATGATCAAGTTCTTTGAACAGAAACTTGGTGTCAAATTTCCTTGGGCCAAGTATGCACAAGTAACCGCAGCGAACTTTGTCATTGGAGGGATGGAAAATACATCAGCAACCACTCAGACGGATGTAACACTTCATGATGAAAAAATCCACAAGGACTACCAGTCAGATGGACTGGTGAGCCACGAATTGTCGCATATGTGGGGAGGCGATCTAGTCACATGCCGAACTTGGAGCCACGGTTGGCTCAACGAGGGATGGGCAACACAGATGCAAAACGAATGGAAACTTCATGATATGGGTTATGATGAATATCTCTATGAACAGTATGGTAAACAAACTGCATACTTTGGAGAGGATAAAAATCAGTATAGACGCCCCATAGTGCAAAATGAATGGGAAAGGGGGTCAGACGTCTTTGACAGGCATCTCTATCCCGGAGCAGCATGGAGATATTATATGCTTAAGCATCTTGTTGGTGAAGAGCGCTGGTGGCAGATACTTGGAGAATGGATGACCAGATTTGCATACAAGTCACCCTATACCCATGATCTTGAAGCACTGTTTACTGAAATGACAGGGGAGGATTTTGGTTGGTTCTTCAAGCAGTGGCTCTATCAAGCAGGATATCCCGAGTGCACGATTGATTGTTCTCACGATGAAAAGCTTGGATATGCCCTGGTGAAAATCGAACAGACACAGAAGCATGACGATGGAATGACACCTGAAGTCTTTGAATTCCCACTGACTGTTGAATTCGTTGACGATGAGGATAACCGAACTAGATACACAATGAACGTGACTGAACGAGTCCATGGTTTCTACTATCCCGTGCAGAAGAAACCAAAGCAGATTATCATCGATCCTGATTATGCAACCCTCATGGATTGGAAGATAAAGAAACCGGAGCCTATGTGGATTGAGCAGCTTCTCCATGGCGCGAATATAATGCAGCGAATCAAAGCTGCACAGGCACTTGGCAAGAAAGCTACTCCCAAAGCCCTTGAAACTTTAGGAAAGGCACTCACAAAGGACATCTTCTGGGGCGTACAGGCGGAAGTTGCAAAAGTTCTTGGTAGTATCAAGACTGAGTCTGCTCTTGACCAATTATTGAAGGGAGTCAATGTTCCAGATAGTAGAACAAGGACTGATGTTGCAGCCGCACTTGGAGGATTCTACCAGAACAGCAGAGCCTTCGAGGCGCTTGAGAAACTACTTGATGACGAAGAATCCCACTTTGTTGTTGCATCTGCAGCAACATCCATTGGTAAGACCAAACACAGACTTGCATTTGAACTCCTCAAGAAGCGAATCAAAGATGTTCCATCAACATGGACAGAGATAGTGAAACGTGGTTACCTTTCAGGGATTAAGGAAACAGAGAAAGAAGAAGCAATCGACATTCTTATTGAACATACAAAGCCGGGAGTGCCTGATTACATTCGAAGGGAAGTCCCCGGCACACTTGCAGTTCTAGGAAAGAGATACAAGAAGAAGCACCCTGACATCAGGAGTATCCTTGAGAAGTTACTCTACGACAAGTCCTATCGTGTGCAAGTCGGAGCGATAAGTGCTGCCAAGGATTATGGTGATTCAAGTCTGCTTCCTGCTCTGACGAAACTTGCGGAGAGTTCAGTAGAATCAGGAATAGTTCGATCAGCCAGAGTAGCTATTCGTGCATTAAGTAAGAAGAAGGACTCCACAGAAGTAGCATCAATTAGAAAATCGGTAGAGGAACTGGAAAAGGAGAACAGGGATCTCAAGGACCGCGTCGCAAAAGTAGAAACTTTGCTTGAAAAGAACGATGAATAGAAAGTGATATCTGCCCTCAGACGTTTTCGTCTGGGGGCTCATTGCCTGACGATATACAAAGCCTACAAAGAAGAGGTCCTTTTCCCCTCTCACGACGATAGCGAGAAGCAATAGAAGCTGGGATAGGTCTCCCACAATGTGAACATTCAGGCATGTTAATCATGTTCTGTGCATTCGTAAGTGAACTTTAATGCAATTCTCAAAAGAAACGAGTGAAATGGTGACGGAAGGGCGGGAGTTTTTCTCCCGCCTTTCAAGAAACAATGGTGCTTTGGTTTTTCACCACTGCCTGCAGTTCTCGGTCGCTTCCATCATGTCTATAGTGAGTCAAGTGATATATGCAATATGATGTATATGGCATGCTTCATTTTGGCTCAACATATTGTGTATTGTATGAATATAAAGGCAGAATGAACGATGGCACTAGATGATTCGTCTAGAAAAACCATCCGCGGTTTGCCTTAATTACCATACAGGTGACATGCAACAGAGCGTTCGTTTCCTGCATCCTTCAACATGGGCTCTTCTACAGAGCACCTACCGAAGGCCTTTGGACATCGAGGATGGAAACGACATCCACTAGGGGGATTAATGGGGCTAGGAATCTCGCCTCTAGGTACTTTCTCAGTCTTTCGTATCTTGGGATTGGGAACAGGGATAGCGCTCATGAGTCCCACGGTATACGGGTGGAGGGGATCCTCGTATATCTGATTCTTATCTGCAACCTCAATCAGCTTTCCTAGATACATGATTGCTATGCGATCACATACATGTCTTGCTGTGGCAAGATCGTGCGAAATGAATAGATATGTCAAGTCCAAGTCACGTTTTAGATCAAGCATTAGTTCCAGTAATTGTGCTTTGATGGATACATCAACCATTGCTACTGGTTCATCAGTGACCACAAATTCCGGATTCAGGATGATTGCTCGCCCAAATACAACTCTCTGTTTTTGTCCTCCAGATAGCTGGTGTGGGCGTCTATCGTAAAATGTGTCTGCAGGGGATAGACCTACTTTCTCCAGAACTTCTATTGACGCCTCTTTCCTCTCCTTAGGCGTTCCAATTTCTTGAAACTTCAGAGCATCTGCAATGGCATCTCCGATTGAAAGCCGTGGATTCAGCGAAGATGATGGGTCTTGAAACGTGAACTGTACTTTTTGTCGAATCTTCCGAAGTTCTTCACCTGTTAGTGCAGCAATGTCTTTTCCATCGAAATTTATGCTACCATCAGTGGGTTCAATGAGCCGCACACACAATCGTCCCATTGTGGTCTTGCCTGAACCACTTTCTCCTGCTAATCCCAGAACCTCACCCTTCATGATATCGAAAGACACATCATCAACCGCTTTCACGAATTCTCTTTCTTTGGAGAAAAGCTGTTCTATGAATCCTTTCTGTACTGGAAAGTACTTCTTTACGTTCTTTACTTCTAGTAGTTTCATATCATTTCCTCCCGTATAGATGACATGCCACAAGACCTCCAGTATCGCTCTCAATCAGGGAAGGCTCCTCAATCTTGCAGATGTCCATAGCGAACGGACATCTTGGATTGTACATGCAACCGGAAGGAGGATCTACCAAATCGGGTGGAGCACCAGGAATCCATGCCAGTTGCTTCTCAGGGTTTGTTACGTCTGGAACACACTGTAAAAGCGCTTGAGTGTAAGGATGTTGTGGATTTTCAAACAGTGTTTCAGTTGTATCAATCTCAGCCATTCGACCAGCATACATTATTGCAACATCATCGGCAGTCTGTGCTAGAACACCCAAATTATGTGTGATCAAAATCATTGTCAGATTGAACATATCCTTGAGTTCTTGGATCTCTTCAAGGATCTGTGCTTCTACAATCACATCAAGTGAAGTTGTAGGTTCATCAGAGATTAGCAGGCGTGGGCGTAGCACCAATCCAAGTCCAATCATGACTCGTTGTCGCATTCCACCGCTGAATTGATGTGGATAGTCATTCACGCGTTCTGCAAGTATCCCAAGCGCTTCGAGAACTTCCGTAGCTCGTTCGAGTGCTTCCTCATCCTCAATGTCAGGATTGTGTGCCTTCTGCATTTGGACAAAGTGCTTTCCAATACTAAGCATTGGATTTAGAGATGTCATAGGATCTTGGAATATATATGCGATTTCACTGCCTCGAAGCGATCTCATTTGGTCATCGTTCATATCTAGAATCTGTACATCTCCTTCCGGAATAATGCCCTTTTTCCAAGGCTGATCATGGTCAATGTTGAGGACAATCTCACCGCTTACGATGCTCCCGGGATAGGGAACCAATTGCATAATCGATCGACCTAGAGTTGACTTACCACAACCTGACTCGCCTGCGAGACCTAATGTTCTATTCTCAGGCAATGAGAAGCTGACTCTATCCACAGCACGAGCCACTCCCCGTTGGGTAGTATATTCTACAATCAAATCGTTTATTCTAAGTACATCAGTCACTTTGATCACTCTCGCAATTTGGGCGTTAGAATCTCGTTCAGACCATCACCTGTCAGAGTGAATCCTAAGGCAAGAAGCACAATCATTAGTCCAGGAAAAGTGGATATCCACCAAGCTCCTATGATGAGTACGTCGAATCCTAAGGTTAGATCCCATCCCCAGTCAGCAATATCGATAGGAAGACCAAGACCAACGAATGTAAGTCCCGCAGCTGTCAGTATAGCGTCTGCGAAATTAATCGACATAATGACTATTGAGGATGGCAGGATATTAGGCAGGATGTATCTCAGTAGAATATATCGGTCCTTGGCACCCATCACAATTGCAGCTTCTACATAGGGTAATTCTTTGATCGTCATAACCTGGCTTCTTACAATTCTGAAGTAGGAGGGTATATACACAACTGCAATTGCGATCGCCATGTTCACCACCCCGGGTCCCAACATTGCAGATATTGCAATTGCCAATACAAGACCAGGAAATGCAAATATACTGTCCATAACAAGGCCTACTGCCTTGTCCACATTGCCGCCTCTGTATGATGACATAAGACCAACTGGAACTCCAATACTGAAGCATACTACCACCGAAAGGACTGCAACTTGGAGCATTGTTGCCCCTCCTGAGATGACTCGACTCAGCATGTCCTGACCTAGTGAAGTTGTACCCAATGGAAAGTTTGGGTTGGGTGGTTCACGAAGGTCACCGACATTGATTGCAAACGGATTGTATGGGACTATCCAACTTGAAATCAAGGTCATGTAAATAATTGCGAACACAATCAATAAGCCAGCTGTAGCAAGTATGCCTGGAGAGCCATGGTCCTTGAGGCGGGGATAACCTTCGTATATCAGAAAGAGTATGACTGATAGAGTTAGTCCTCCAGTGACAACCGCTTGCCAGAATCCAAGAGGATTACTGGGAGATGTTATCAAACTAATAGGAAGTGCTGCTACTGCCAAAATCAGGAAGAATCCTGCAAGACGTAGATAGGTTGTTCGGTCAAATAGCTGATTGAATGAATATCTTAGTTTGAAGAAGTACCAGACCGCAAGCATCGAGAAAGCTGTAACAAATGTTCCAGTAACTACAGGAAGTCCCAATCCGCTGTGAGCAGCCAAAGCTAAGCCAATGAGGACTGACACAAGTAAGAGTGTGAAAGCTGCTAAGGATACAACTGCAAGCCACCATTTTCGGGAGTAGTCTTTTACACGATTTTTCGTATCGGATAAACGAAAGAAGATACCACTAACATTACTAGCCATTAAGTCCATCTCCTAAAGTCTGATTCTCGGATCCAGGTATGCATACAGAATGTCCATTATCAGCGTCACAAGACTCACAAGTATCCCAAAGAAAACAACTGTGCCTTGTATTCCAGTATAGTCACGGTAGTTGATACGATCAATCAAATACGTTCCTAATCCTAGCCAATTGAATGTGGTTTCAGTGAGAACCGCTCCAGCCAGCAGGGTTGCGAACTGAAGTCCTATCATGGTCATAATTGGCAGGAACGCATTTCTCAATGCATAACCATATGTCACTACTCGGTCGGAGAGACCTCTTGCCTCAGCTGCAACAACAAAGTCCATTCGGAGAGTTTCAAGCATGTTCGTTCTTGTCAGGCGAACGAATATCCCGCACAGGATTGTTCCCAGAGTAATTGAGGGGAGAATAATATAGGATGCGGAAACGAAGAAGGCACTCACATTGCCCGTGAGAAGAGAGTCAATCGTATACATACCTGTAATATGAGTCGGTATATTATAGTGTGGGTCATAGCGACCATTAACAGGAAAAATTCTAAGCCAAATACCAAAGACGAATTGCAGAATCATTCCGAGGAAGAATACAGGAATAGCATAGGTAACAATGCCAAACAGCCGAATTCCATGGTCTGTCGCTTCATCATAGTGTTTCGATGATTTTACACCTAAGGCGACTCCCAAGAGAACTGCAAACAACATCGAATATATAGTGAGTTCAAGTGTCGCCGGGAATCTGTCATAAATATCTCTACTAACTGGACTGAAGTCATGCATTGATAGGCCAAAATTACCCGTCAGCAGGCCCCCCAGATAGTCGAAATACTGTTCCCAGATGGGGATATCCACGCCGTTCCTTGCCAAGCCAAGCCGTTCCTTGAAATCCATAAGAACAGCTGGATCGACGTTTTTCTCAAAATGCAATAGGGCAGGGTCTCCAGGGATTACTCGTAATATCAAGAATACTATAGTTAAGAGAAGCATGACCATAGGAATTGTGAGCAAAATTCTTCCTACAATATACGACCTTAGTGACAGTTCAACCAGTCCTCCGCAATCTCATAGTTGGTCATCTGTTTTTGATTCATTCCCTTAGTTAAGGGCTTCGCATTTCTTAGATTCTATGGTTAAATGCATTAGGAACAAAGTATTTTCTCTGAATAGTAACCATATGAAAAAAAAAGACGCTGGTGCTACTTCAGAGTAGCACCATGAATGTTCTATACTATCCCCAGTAAACGAGCCAATGACGCCAATTCACAGTGATGTCAAGGATAATACCTGTGATACCCACTTTAGTGACGGCATTGTTACGCCCTTGCCAGAGAGGAATCAATGAAACCTCATCGGCCTGTAGTTCTTGAAGCTCAGTGTATGCGGCCTCACGTCCGGCGGCAGTCTGTGCGCTTCGTCCTTCTACCCAGAGATCATATTGAGCCACTCCACCTGCGGGATATGTCTCGTTGTATCCGAGATTGAGCCAAGACGCAAATGGCAAGAAAGCATAGTTATCCGGGTCGATGAAGTCAGGATACCAGCCATAGATGAATACTGGCATAAGACCATTATTCCTATTTTGCCGATATGCTGGCCAATCAGCAGCGTGTAGGTTGACCGTTATGACACCACTTGCCTCTAAGTCAGACTTGTACACGGTTGCCTGTGCCTCGCTTGACGGGTAGTGACCTGAACTCTCGTACCAGAGATCTATCACAAGCTTGTTACCTGCATTATATCCGAAATCATCAAGACAGTCAGCAGTAAAGGTATAGTTTGCATCACCGTAGACCTCGAATGCTGGGTCGTGGTAAGCCATTCCAGCAGGAACGACACTATAGAGCGGATCGACTGTACCTTCAAATACTGTGGAAGCGACATTCGACCTGTTCAGTGCGGCTGCTACACCTTGCCTGATTCGAGTTTCATTGAATGGATAGATTGTCTGCTGGAAGAGCATGTACTGAATTGATGCTCCAACTCCATCCCAGACCTTATACGCTGTATTGGTCCTGAAGTTTTCAACCTGTGCAGGTGATAGATGCCTGTAAGCAATATCAACTTCACCAGCTGTAAGAGCAGATGCCAATGCAGTATCAGTCCCATAGAATTGGATAATTATTGTATTCGTCTTGGGAATGTTGGCAACATTCCAGTAGTATGGATTCTTTTCAAGACGCATAAGTGTATCAGTGCCACCAGGGCGAGTCCAATTTGTGAGAACGTATGGACCCAAGTCATTTGGATGCATCTCTCTAACACTCACGCTAGCATTGTACGGGACATAGTTTACGTCATTTCTAAAGTCCGGATGAACAATGTATGAGGCTGCACAGGACATGAGCTGAAGGAATGGTGCAAACGCAATTTTGAGATTGAATCTGACAACATACTCAGACACCACTACAATATTGTCAATGATATCGCCATAGCCCATATTCAGTTGTGGACCATCTTCAAGAGCCATGTCAATGTTCCTCTCAAAGGACCATTTCACACATGTCGCATTGAAGGGTTGGCCGTCATAGAATTGCAAACCTTGTCGTAGATTGAAGTCCCATTGCTTCTTGGCCGTATCTACTGTCCACGATTCTGCTAACGCAGGCTGGATATCATCAGCACTTGCAGATGATCCAGGTACAATTTCAACTAACCCCGCTCCTAGCGAAGTTATAATTTCCCATCCGAAGTAGTCATAGGATTGGGCTGGGTCAATACTAGCTTCTACTGTATCCGTAGTCCCGAAGATGATTGTTTGTGAACCTGGTGCCGGGAGAGGATTCATTAGGAAGTAGACTGCGCCTACACCCACTATTAGTACAATGACTACTATCGCGATTAATTGATTTTTCTCCAAAACGATAGAGCCTCCTGTTTTGCATTCGCAATACCATTACGAACTAGTTTCAACTACATGCATTTCTGCATATAAGTTGTGGCAACTAAGAAATATCGTGCCTTTATGTATTTCGAGCTTTTCGAATTCGGTATTCATCACCAATTCAATGAAAAGGAGTATGATTCATTCATCCCATATATTTCCAGAACAATATAGGTTAGGAAAGGCGTTAACTGATGCAAGCTGGTGCAATCGCAATAATCAGATTTGACCTCATCCTCGAAACTATCGCAGCTATCATATCTCTGATTGTATCGCACTATGCTAACAAGGCATTCCATATGACTGGACAAAAGAAACTCTCGGACCTATCCACAGGTTTCATCGTCCTCTCAGCAGGCATGTTCGGGCGGGTCATTGGGACTCTCTATTTCTTTGTACTATCCGAAGACGGGGGGCTTACAGATCCAGACGCAATTGCAATGTTGGGTCTTGTCACAGTTGGCTATGGCATGATGAAGATAATGGCATATCTAATCTTTGCAATTTCAACACGTCCGACGCGCAGACAGCAAGATTATGCGGAACTGACTGTGGCAATGGCTTTGCCAGTCTTACTATCTCCAGAACTTGAATGGATAGCCATCATCATTCTTCTAGTTGTGGTCTTCCAGACATTGATGAATTATGGGGCTGTGAGGACACGCTATGCAATGTTTGTGTTACTTGGCTTCACATTTCTGCTGTTCAGTCATGTTGCGGGAATCTATGCTCAGGGGGAGGACTTACGCGCATACTTCATGTATCTTCTTGGTCAGTTACTCCAGTTCCTAGGCCTCATTTCGTTCTTGGTTATGCTTAGGCAGGCAGGAAAGGATGAGTAAGAAACGCGCCTATCGCTCAAAGGTACGCATCCTTGCAGATATGATGCGGGCCATTCAGAGCGAAGGTGAGGAAGGGGCAGGCCCGACAAGGATATTGTATGCGGCAAACCTTTCCCATGATAGACTAACTCAATACATTGATGAACTCATTGAGAAGGAACTCATCCAAGATGTAGAGCCTGAAGAGAGCACTCGAACCTATGTCCTTACTGAGAAGGGTAGGGAATTCTTGCAGGAATATAGAAAGATTGAGAGATTCTCACAGGCATTTGGTATTGACGTATGAAACAGAACTTGCTTGGTTCAGCTTCCATTCAGACAAGGTTTTAAGATGTCTACGAAGCCTAGGAAAACAATGGGCCGGTAGATCAGCTGGTAGATCGCTTGGTTCGCAATCAAGAGGTCGCGAGACCTTGTGTACGTCATAGACACAAGGCGCGAATTCGAGCCTCGCCCGGTCCACCAACTACTATTCTCTTATTCATAGGTGAGAAGCCATTAATGGGGTTTTCATTCGGTTGAAAAAATGCACGGGGTCCCAAAATCCGCTAGAGAGCCCTACTGAGAAACTTTCTTCGAACAATCCTTGCAATGAGGTCGAGGAGGAGTACCTATGAGAAATGTATCTCCTCGAATCTTCTTTTTGCATCTGCGGCATTGTATCAAATTCAATCACATCCTAAATGAGGAACATATACTAGGTTTTGAGAACAAAGTGAGATTTAGTTCCAGTGTGTCATTCACAGCGAACCTTATCACCTCTCCTATATGTTGGTATTTTAATAAGCCCAGAAGCTGCTGACCCACATGTATTTCTAATCCCGGGTGGTGACAACATGACAAAGAGTGTTCTTCGGAATGGGGCGACTGTAGAGATTAGACCATATAATGATTCATTTGCTGATTCTTTGGCAAGAGATCTCTTTCAAGGAGTAAGTGCTGAAACAATAATTCAACAGCGAGCTGATTTACTTGCTCCAGGCCCTGAAGAAGTATATGGTGTATGTACTATTTCTGATTCAAAGGTAATCGGAGTTTGTACTGGAGTAAGAAAGCGTTGGTTCGGTGAAAGACATAGAATAGAGATGGTACAGGTTGTTGTAAAGGATGAGTTTCATGGGCAGGGAATTGCCAGATTAATGATGATGGAAATTGCAAGACACTTCAAAAAGCATGGAGTGGAGATCGTACAAATTAGTACAGAAGCAACAAACGAAATCGCAATTATGGCCTATGAGAGAATAGGATATGTAAGATTTGGAGTTCTGGAGAAGGGCCTCAAACATGATAATGAGTATGCTGATGAAATAATGATGTCAATCAAATGTGTAGATCTGATTGAAGAACAGTAATAGAACTGTGTCAAATGCTAAGGCATTTTAACGATTGTTTCTTTGTTTGAGCCATGGTCGACATTCTACAAAAAGAGATGAATATGAGTTTTGAAGAAGCAGTGAAGAGGGTAGAAAAAATCGCTGAAGAAGAAGGTTTTACTATTCTGCTTACAAAGGGTATGCATGATATGTTCAAGAAGAAGTTGGATATAGATTACCCACGTACGACCTTTATTCTTGGATGTTCTGCACCACTTGCAAAGAAAGCTATGGATGCTTCAACAAACATGGCAATGGTCATGCCATGTAGTTTTGTTGTATTTGAAGAAGGCGACAAAGTCATAGTGAAACACAGTTCGATTATGAAAATGGGAGTCGAGCTTGGTCTTGCTCCAAAGGATCTCATGGAACCAGTAATCAAAGAAACGAGCGAAAAAGTACACAAAGCTTGGAACAGATTCTAATTCCCAGCACTCCCTCTTTCTTTAACTAAGATTTTAGAGGAGGTTATGTACCTACTATCAATATGCACGATTCAGTATGGATTCAGTGGGAAGATAATGCAGAAGCATTTGCAGACCTTATTGCAAATCAAGGAACACCACACAACAGAGAGATACTGAATCCATGCGTTCAGAACCTCCTAGGTGATATGAAAGGGAAATATCTTCTCGACGCAGGATGTGGAGAGGGTTATTTATCGCGACTCTACGCCCGACTGGGTGCCAGAGTCATGGGATTGGACTTTTCCAATTCACTAATTGAACTGGCACAAAGCAAAACTGCAGATGAGGATGACATTGAATATGTTGTGGGAAACATCTGTAACTTGAATACTATTCCCGATACCACTTTTGATTCAGTATTGTGTAATCTTGTTCTTCTCAATATTTTCTGTCTTAAGGATGCAATTACTGAGTTCTACAGGATTCTAAGACCGAGTGGTGTGCTGGTATGCTCAATCGTTCATCCGGCATTCGATTTCTATGGACCGGGAACTTGGGAAATGGGAGATAAAAATCCAGTGACAAATAGAAGAAGAGGGCTCTATTTCAAGGTGGATAACTATCTCGACGAAAGGAAATTCGAAAGATATTGGAAAACCAGAGACGGAGAGAAATTTCCCCAGCCAATTACCTTCTTTCATCGCAAGATTTCAACATACGTAAATGTATTGACATCTGCAGGTTTTATTATCAGTGCAATAGAGGAACCATTGCCCCCTCCTGACAACGACTTCTTCAATCGTGAACGACGCATACCATTTTTTATGGTCTTCAAAGCTGTAAAGAAGTGATAATTGGAGGACAAATAGATGACTGAGCCAGAAAAGGAATCGCGTGTCAGAGTAACTTGGACCGGAGAAAAATCGGGAAAAGTGCAAGTAGAAGGGCGAGCTGAGATTTTGACAGGCATTCCACCAGACTCAGATGGAAAGCTGCAACATTACACTCCAGAAGAACTCTTTGTGGCAGCTGGAACAGTATGTTTCATGAATTCATTCGTCTACTTCACCAAGAAAATGCATATTGAATTCAAATCGTTTGAAGTTGATTCGGTAGGGATACTTGAACAGGTAGACAGAAGTTACGAAGTCACTCAAATCAATTCAAAGACCAAGCTTGTGATTGAGTCAGAGGATTTGAGGAGGAGATTCGAGAGGGCACTGGAACTCGGAGCAAAATACTGCTTTGTGGCAAACAGCATGAAGTGCCCAACTTATCATGAGCGTGAGCTCATTGTTGAACCATAGACCCAAATCCTTTTCCTACAACTGAGTTCAGATAATTTTGGTGCTGATAATGAGTGAGGAATCACATGAATACTTGGTTAGAGTAGATTGGACACACGATCGTATTGGGAATATGCTGGTCGAAGGAAAGCCTCTCATTGAAGTGGCAGCGCCTCCGGAATTCAGTGGACCGGAAGGAGTAGTATCACCGGAGGACTTGTTTGTGGCCGCGGCAGCTTCTTGTTTCATGACCACATTTGTTACGTTCACACACAAACTCAGATTCGAGTACAAGTCCTTCTCTTGTGTGGCAAGAGGTACACTAGAGAGAGTTGAGAAGGGCTTTGAATTTACGAAGATACATATCAAGGGAACAGTTGCCGTTGAATCAGAAGAATTAAGGAATAAGGCAGAAAGGGCCCTTGAATTAGCGGGTAAGTACTGCCTTGTTTCCAATAGCATGAAGTGCACTACCGAACATGAGAACGAAGTTGTTGTAATCTAACTTGGAAGGAAAGGAACCAAGGAGTATAGGCTACTCCTTTGGTTCAGGTTCTGGGGCACGAACATAGATTACCTCTTCCGATTCAGGAAGAGTTACTTCAATCATATCCTCATCTTTGGGAACACCAAAGTGCAGCTTTTCAATGCCATGCATTGCTTCTAGGTCCTTAGCCCAAGGCTTTAGATCTTCTGACACATATGCTTCAGGTAGGCTTGCACGAAGTGAAAGATCATTCTCTCGCTTGAACTTCCAGAAACCACTATTTGTTCGTAACAGGAGATCCGTGTGTTCCACTAATTTTGATATCCAGCTCTTGTCGACTGAAGGGTAGGGTTCCGTATGAATGCCCTCAGAATTGTAGAGCTGTCTGTAGATACTGTCTGTCACAAATGGGGTTATTGGAGCCAACGTACGTAGCAGTGTTTCCAAAGATGTATGCAGTATATACCAAGCTGATTCTTGTTCGGCATCATCGAAGGTCCCTTCTGAATTGAACGCGCGTCCTTTGAACAATTCCAGAATGTGGTCTGCAAATACGTTCCAAGTAAAACTGCGGATTTCTACGGCAGGTTTGTGGAAATCAAGTACATCACATTCAGGTACTATGCGTTCAATAAGTTGATTGAGCTCGGCTAATACCCATTTATCAACTTCTGTTAATTTCTTCAAATCTATTTCTTTTGGATAGGGAAACATCGAGATGAATCGTGCCACGTTCCAGAGCTTGGTCATGAATTTGGATACTCCAGCTAGACGATCCTCTGAAAATCGAATGTCACTACCAAGTCCAGCCTCAAGTACTCCAAAGAAACGAATTGCATCAGCACCATACTTGTCCAATATCGGACCAGGATCAGGTGAATTTCCCAAGGATTTGCTCATCTTCTGACCATTCTCGTCCATTACAAGGCCTGAAACCCATATTTCCGTGAAAGCGGGCTTGTTCATCAACTGAAGGGTACGCAGTAGAGAATAATAGAGCCAAGTCCTTACAATCTCCTTCCCCTGAGGTCTCATAACGGTTCCAAAGGCTTTCTTGAAGAGCTTCTCATCGCGCATGAATCCAATTATCTGAAGTCCACTGATTGACGAATCCATCCAAGTGTCAAATGTGCGCTCTTCTCCCTTGAAGCCTTCCGCGGCACCGCATTCCGGACATTTTGTGAACGGAGGGTCTTCTCTCCAAGGCTGATAGTATCGCAATTCCTTTGTATCAGGTACTACAGGTTTGCTGCACGATTTGCAGTACCATATGGGAAGTTCCGTTCCGTAATACCGTCTCCTACTGATAGGCCAGTCAACTGTTACTCGGTTTATCCAATCAATGAGAATCTGCCTGTTGAAGTCAGGGAAGAAAGTAGTTTCTTTTGCTATCTTCATGAGTTCTTTGAGAAAATCCACCTGTTTTAGATAGTACTCATCCATAGCTAGAAACTCAATGGGAGTCTTACTCCTCCAGCACAGTGGCACACGCTGTAAGGAGTCCTCTTTATGGAAGAGGGCTCCTTGTTTCTCAAGCTCTTTTATGATGGCTTTCTTAGCCTCAGCTACCTTTAAGCCAACATATTTTCCTGCCGCTTCAGTCATCTTCCCATCAGGGGATATTGCCTGAATTGGCGTAAGAGCGTGGTCACGAAATGCCATCACATCAGCCATATCACCATAACTGCAAACCATGAGGGCACCGGTTCCAAACTCCATTTGGGCAGTATTGCTCTCTAATATGGGAACTTCAAAATCGAACAAAGGCACTTTTGCTTTCTTTCCGCCGTATCCCTTGTAGCGCTCATCATCAGGATGAATGAATATAGCTCCACATGCACAGAGTAGTTCTGGTCGTGATGTTGCAATCTTGATTGGTTCCATCCCATCTACTTGAAAGTGCAGAAAGTTTAGAGTAGTGGACCTCTCTGAATATTCGACCTCAGCATCTGCTATTGTAGTGCCACATTCAAAACACCAATTATTGGGACGGTAATCGCTGTAAACGAGACCTTTGTTCCAAAGTTCGATAAAGGTGGCTTGTGTTACCGCCCTGTATTTTGGACTATCTGTTTGATAACTACCTTCTTTTTCATAGGTATTGAACCCAATTCCAAGTCGCTGGAACCACTTGACCATCTCTTCCTCATACCCATCAAGTGTTTCCTTGCATTTGTCTATAAACACATCACGGGGTGTTGTATGCATATCGAGACCGAATTCTTTTTCAACTCGGAGCTCTACAGGCAGTCCATTTCGATCGATGCCCATTGGGAAGTTTACTTCTCTTCCTTGCATCATTCTGAATCTTGCTATCATGTCAATCTGGGTATAATGAATGAGTTGGCCCAAATGTGCGTACCCTGAGAGATAGGGAGGCGGAGTATCAACTGAATAGATCTTCTTTCCAGAATTAGGATCAAACGTGTAGATCCATTTCTTTTTCCATTGCTCAAGAAGTTCTTCTTCAGCGGGTGGTTTCCATCTCTTGGATTCGATTGTGGGTTTGAATGTTTTAGCCAAAATCTTCCTTCTCCTTGATGTCACCAAGGTGCGGACAAGTGTCTGCTCTCTAAGGCGAACAATTCGCTTTTCCTAAAAGGGTTATGGACAAGTAAGATTGACCAAATGGAAAGAGAAACTTGGGCAAGTCCATATGAAACTCGCCCCGATTATTGATGATAATTGCAATTCAGCCGTAGTATCTTTTCGCAATTACCACACCAAGTACAAGTCCGACAACTACAGCAACACCAGCAATAGTTACCTGTGACATAAGCTCGGAGCTTCCTACGAAACCAGCTCCAGAGCCAGTACCACGCGTGAAACTCGTTGAGATAGTATCAGTTATCGTGTGATTTTCATTTTGAAGTGAATTAACTTGTGAAAAATCCCGATTTAATAGTACTCCATCTGCATCATACGATGCACTGAAAGTGAGTGAGGCAGTACCTGTCATATTTCCATAATCGGAATGGTCTTGTTCTATATCAACAATGATGTGGAATGAGAATGTTCCTTTATCTGCAGATTCAGTGATTGTCTGGAATCCATCCTCTGATTCAGCAGCGGCTACAGATGCGGCCCAATCAGTGTTGTGTGTTACCCAGACAGAATCTACAAAGATTATTTGACCAGGGTTGGAATGATGATAGAATGGATACATGCTGATGGACGCCGCTTCTGCCAGCCCGTTATCATCAGCATCAGTAGTATGAAGATCGAACGCTAAGGTGTTGTCATCGAATCCTATTGTTTCATTCTGTTCATCATAATAGGGTGTATCATCGCCGTAGTTCGAATTCATGCCCGTGAAAACATACTCGTATGCATCATTAGGAGTGATGTTGGTAACAGAAATCTGAAACGTCCCCTGGTAGAGTTCTTGTTGAACAATGACACTGTCAGCTTGATAGGTTCGCTCAAGCCAGACCGCGCTGAAAGAATATGTAGTTCCAATTACATCCGCCTGCACAGGACTTGATGCCATTACAAGAAGTAGCAGTGCGGATATTGATACACAAAATAGGGTTCGCTTCATTCTCAATGTTACCACCAAGCTATTTGATAGATTGCTGTGCAGTACTCACTAATATAAAGTAGTGTAGGAGAAACTCAACTAGGAAAACACTTAACTCGTATTATTAACAATTGCTTACTATGAACGTTCGAAAACTGGGTAGATCGGGACTCAAAGTATCAAGTCTCGTGCTTGGGAGCATGAACTTTGGTTGGCTTGTGGATGAAGAAAGCAGCAAGAGAATTTTGGATGCATCTGTTGAAGCAGGCATAACGACTATTGATACCGCAGATATCTATAGCAAGTGGGGGGACGGTTCGTATCCAGGAAAATCCGAGGAAATTATTGGCAGGTGGCTGAAGGATAGGGGCATACGTGATGACCTGGTTCTTGCCACAAAGGTAAGAGGCGATATGAGTGAAAACCCCAATGATGTAGGTCTCTCTCGAAAGCATATACTTGAAGGAGCAAGGAGAAGTCTTGCTCGATTAAATACTGAGTATATTGACCTGTACTGGACTCATTGGCCTGATTATGATACACCACAGGAAGAAACGCTCAGAGCTTATACAAAATTGGTTGATGATGGAGTGGTCCATTATATCGGAGCGTCCAATCACACTGCGGCGGAATTAGTGGAATCATTATGGGTCAGTGAAAGATATGGGCTGATGAGATACGATGCAATACAACCACCATACAGCCTTGCAAGACGGAGAGACTATGAGAAGTATTTGCAACCTAATGTAGAAAAGTATGGTTTTGGGGTTACAAGTTATAGTCCACTGGGAGGAGGTTTTTTGACAGGAAAATACTCTGAAGAAAAGATGCCTGATTCAAAGCGAGCGGAAATCACCAAAACACGGTACTTCAAAGAGAGAAACTTCCGAATTGTTGAAGCATTGAATGAGGTTGCAAAAGCTAATGATGTTAGTATCCCTCAACTGGCTCTAGCATGGGTTCTCACTAGGAAAACCATCACAGCCCCTATTATTGGTGTAAATAGTGTAGAGCAACTCAATGAAAACCTTAAGGCTCTTGATATCAAAATCCCAGAAACTGATTTGAATCGACTGAATGAAGTTTCGGACTGGACAGAGATGGACATGCTTGCAAGATAGATGTCGAAAAATCGAGCGGTTGGTCTATTCAAGAAAGCTTCATTAATCTCATTCGGGTGATATTGTCAAACACACCCAAGTGGGTACGCGTCATGCGGGCAGTATTAAAGCTCGGAGGGTCACTCCTATACGACGAAACGGGCGAGGTTATAACTTACAGAGTAAGAGATTACGCTGCAACGATAAATGCGCTCGTTGAGAAAGGCAACAACTTCGTAGTTGTTGTTGGAGGAGGAAGGCCCGCTAGAAGCTTCATTTCTGCGGCAAGGACGTTAGGTGCCAGCGAAGCACAATGTGATTGGCTCGGTATTAAACTCGCACGCCATAATGCTGAGTTACTCTGTGCCGCTCTTGGAGATACTGCATATCCAAAGATTGCAGAAACGTTGGACGAACTTGAGGTTGCCACCTGTACGGGAAGAGTGGTGTTGATGGGAGGACTTACTCCAGGACAATCGACAAATGCTGTCGCGGCACTTGCCGCTGAAACAACTCGTGCAGACCTCTTGCTCAATGCAACTAATGTGGATGGAGTCTATGATAAGGACCCCAGCGAAGCAGGAGCTAAGAAACTCGAATCGGTCGAGATATCCGAACTGAAGAAGATTCTCTCAGGTGGGGGAACCCGAGCTGGAGAATACAAATTGTTTGATCCGGTTGCTCTGCGCGTCGTAGAAAGGTCAAAAATCAAGACAATCATCTTCGATGGAAAGGACTCAAAGAACCTACGTCGTCTTGTTGAAGGCGAAAAAGTAGGAACCACTGTCACACATGGTAATTGAGGGTAGATGGAGGCATCTTAAGAATGGAAAAACTGCTAGAGAAAATCTTTGCATCACGTGCACAGACCCGGGTTGTACAACACTTCCTTGACCGACCCAAGGAATATCTTAACCTTAGTCGGATTGCAAATGAAACGGGGTTAGCTCATTCTACAATCCACCGTGTTATGCAGCCTCTTGTTGATATGGGTTTAATCAAGGAAATCAAGGCAGGCCAACAGATTCGCCTCTTCATCTTAGAAATTGAAGACGAAAAATCCAAGCTTCTTGCGGAGTTCTATGCCAAGATTAAGCCAATGCTCTAAATCAGACTAGTTTTGTGTCAAGAATTCAATCATCTTGGCGTTTAGTTCATCTCTTATTTGAACGGCCGATGAATGTCCACAACCTAGATAAATTGCCAGCTCTGAATTTGGAATTAATTCTGCAGCAGTCTTGGCAAGAGATACATTGAACACTTTGTCCAAGTCCCCATGTATTATGAGTGTTGGAATCTTCATTTCTTTCAACCGCTCTGTGGCATCAAACATCGCAAGTCCGAAACCCGCGGCCATAACGCCAGCGGGATTGAGAAGATTCTCCTTGTTGAACAGATAATCCATGAGTTCTTTGTTATTCTGAATGAATTCCTCAGGATAGCAAGATGCTGTTGCGGTCCTGAAGTACGCCTCATCTCCACCTTCAACTTGTGCTTCTCTCCAACTAAACACCTCATCAACGGTTTCCTCAGTGATTTTGAATCCTGTGCTAATCAGAATGAGCCGGTCAACTCTTTCAGGATAATCCAAAGCAAATTGTTGTGCAATGAGGCCTCCCATCGATTCGCCTGCTACATGGACCTTTTGGATACCCAGATGATCCAGCAGAGCAATCATATCTTGTGCAAATATCGGGGCTAGTACAGCGTCCATACCGGGACCACTTGAACGACCATGTCCTCGCTGATCAACTAAAATGAGTTGGAAGTGCTTGGAGAGAGGTCCCTCTTGAAATTCCCAGCCTCTGAGGTCACTACCTAAGCCATGAATGAGTAGCAACGGGGGACCCTCTCCAACAATTCTATAATGCAATCGAATATCATTAACCTCTAACTCAGGCATCTTGACAAGCCTCCAGTAATAAGACCATTAGAGGATTATACTGCCACCTCTTAAGATATTCGAGATAGAACCAAAACGGCTATATTCATATCAGAATCTCAAACTGACTACACAACTGTGCCGAGGTAGCCAAGTGGCTTAGGAAGGCTCCAGTCCTTGGTTATTTATCTCTTTTTTATATATGGTCTTTCGTCGATACAGCATCACCCCTGTGATGGCTATCACTACTACACCAATTAGGGATGCAATTGAAATAAACAATGGACCAGTAAATCCCTGCGAAAGCATAGCCCCTGATATATTTCCATTTGTGGTCCGCAAAATTTGCCCTCCAAAACCTGCAGTCCATCCATGGGTTTCATTGATAAAATCCACAGACATCATCCGTGATGCACTGGTACTAACTGATTGAGAGTACCAAGTCACTCCTCCATCTGGAGTATGCATTACGGGTACTGAATCTCCCACAATCCATCCATTGGATGCATCAATAAACAAAACATCTGAAAGATACTGTGCCTGGAATCCAGGTATTGACGAGTTCATGGGAATGGGGGTTTCGTTCCATGTAGTTCCATCGCTTGTTTCAGCAAGCATGTTGTCATCTACAGCGAAGCCTCTATCAGGTGTTGAAAAACTCAAAGACCATCCTCCTTTGTTGAATACCATTTCCCATGTTTCACCACCATTGATACTGTGGTAAATTCCTTCAAAGCCAATCCCATCTATCAAAGTACTCCAAATGTAAATGGGTATGCTGAAACTTATCTCGCCGTAAGTATCTATCTTGCGTTTATGTGGTTTGATTCGGCCACAGCTTCAGCATCAATTAATGCACCTTAGCATATTCAAAATTCTGAGATTATCAGGGTCCCATTCTAATAAGGGACCCTGAGCTGTTTTTGTGGATGAGATGGTATTTATTATTGATTCAGATTCATTTTTCCTTCCGTTTAATGGTTCCAAAAGCTGCAAAACCAACAAGAATACTAAACCATAATGTCAAAACGCGAATAAATATTGAAGCAGCACCAGATACTACATAGCTCAACCCAACTAATGTTTGCATGAGAGCAATTGATATGGTTTCGTAAACAGCCAAACCACCAGGAGAAATTGTTCCAATCAATGTTGCAACTGTATGGATAATGGTTGCACTAATAAGAAGAAATATTGAACCTTGTGAGATCAAGCTCCCTTCATAGCCAGATAATATAAACATTAGTAACCATAATCCAATGCATTCCATAAACCATCCGGGAATGCTGATGAGTGTACCAACTATCATTGGTCGAGGGCTTAGCGTAGCAATTAATGAATGCTCTATATCAGAACAGCTATCTTTGTATTTTCGAAGGGGACCTTTCGAGGTTAGCCTTTTCAAGAGCCAATTAACAAATGTACCTCTTCCCAATATGGATGCTCCTATGAGTGCAGACATCCCCAATAACAAGATTAGAGGGAGATATTCAATTTCACCGAGGTTGAGTGTTATTGCTAGCAATGCAAGAAAAATGATTGCTAGCAGATCTGTAATCCGTTCCGAAATAACAACAGTAGCTCCAGTTGCGACAGGAGTCCCTTGGCTTTCATTTAGTAGATACCCCTTTACAGCCTCACCCATTTTACCAGGGGTCGCGGTAAGAGTAAACCCAGCGAGGAAGATTCTAAAACTCACTGAATGGGATATTGCAACCCCAGTTCTTCTAAGAAAATACTGCCATTTTCCATATCGGAAAATATAATTTGAAAATGACAACCCAAACAAAATTGGTATTACCCAAAGTGGAATCAGAGTAAAAGCAAGAATCATCTGCTCAATTTGGCCGAAGAGAAGAATGATGAGATAAAGCAGTATACCTGCAAATACAAAGAGCAACAAACTCCGAATTGGAAACCGTTGGGGAGGTGAACTGTCCATTTCTTTTTCAGTGGAATCCATGGTGAAACCTCGTATCAAATTAGTAGAGGCGCTCTTGTATTAG
>CAYMLT010000013.1:0-26708 GCA_964391265.1 uncultured archaeon | reverse complement strand
TAAATATTTATTCTTAACATGAAAGTTTATTTCTGTTGAATCAACTCTATATAATGGGGTCAACGTGTCAACCTTCTATCTTCCCGCTTCAGCATCTCTTTGGGAGGATGATTCACTTAACCAGGCTGTTCAGTCATTAGAACTATTCAACACAACTCTGGGAGTATATCCTTATGCAACATTGAATGTGGTAGAACAGCATGCTTACTATGGAGGGATGGAATACCCCTGCCAAGTCTACGTTACTCGCGTAATCTCTGAAACGATAGAAGCAGGCACACGCATATTCTGGTATCTGGAACTTGTCATCGCACACGAGGTAGCCCATCAATGGTGGTCTCAACTCGTAGGCGACGATTGTGTTGATTGGGGATTCCTTGATGAAGGATTAACATGCTGGACACACTCGTATTATGGAGAATACTATCATGATGATTGGGAATATTTTCAATACTATCGCTATCTCGATTCTGCTAGGCTCTTCTTCGCAGAATATGGATCCGGGAGCATAATCAATGAGTCCAATACGGTTCGACCAGATCTTACGGGATACGTCGATTACACTCAGACTCCGTTGGTCCTAGAGAAACTACGAATAACTCTTGGTCATGACATTTTCATCTCCGGACTTCAACTATTCTTTAAAGAATTCTATTTTGGAATCGCAACTCTGCATGATCTTCAGACTGCCTTCGAAGATGTTTATGGTCAGGATCTTGATTGGTTTTTCTTCCCGTGGTTTGAAAACGCCTTTCTTCCTCTTTATGAGATTAAGAATGCACAATACGATGGGGCAGCAACTACTCTGACATTCGATATAATTGATGCCAATGAGCAACAAAATCCATACATATACTCTCAGCAGGTTCCAGTCATTGTGTATGGCAATCAAGATAATATACTTGCAGAAACGAATGCCTGGATAAATGGAACTACAACACTAACTTTGCAAATCTCAGCAAGTCCAAGCTTGATCGTATTGGATTATACTGGTTATATCCTTGTACAGCTACCTGACGAATCTACTAATTCCTACGAATATGGTGGATGGGGAATTTCCGTCATATATCCTATTGACCCAATAATGCTGACAATTGGTATTTCTGTTGTTGTTGCAACACCTCTGCTGGTGTACTATGTGAAAAAGAAAAGAGAGCGCATTGTCCTTCACCAGCAAGAAGATTCTCTCTAGAGGGACGGTTCACCCAAGCCATCTAATGATTTCTTGATTAGCATTCCAACAACACGTTTCTCAAGAAAACCATTGGCGATGGAATCTACAAAATCCAGTCGGTCAAAATAGAGTCTAAGGGTTTTGATCTTATAATCATCATATACAAGAACCTCTGCTTGCTTCGAGCGTACTACTCTCCCGTCCTTCAGGGTTCCTACGACCACAAGCTCTTCAAAAAATACATTTCCTTCCACCATTATAATAACTGGTTCAAATTGGATAGATATCAAGTGCGAGAACAGCCATTCAAGCCATTGTTTTGCCCCGTCGGCGCCTCTCAATATTACGCCCAGTACTTCTATTTCGCATTCGTCTGAGAAAAATGGGAGGATTTCATCAATATCCATACTTGTCAATGCATGGTCGAACTCCATTGCTACCTGTCTGATATGTTCTGCATTTTGAATGCTGCTCATGATAAATCCCTTCTCGATATACTGGCCAAATGTGAAACCCATCAGAGATAAGTAATCTGTGATGAAGCAATTAGATGTACTGGACTCCATCTATAAATTGTGGTCCTAGTCAATGAAAGAAAATGGTTCTAAAATCCGGATGTTTTACATTACTATCAGCCTTTGGTGCCGAATCTAAACAAAGCTGCCAACCCAACTATTAGATTCACCCCCATTATCACGACAAGGAATGTCAACGCGGATTCGATATTAGGGTCAAGGTTTGTTGGGATACTTAGAAACAGGAATGCAATGAGCAAAACTGAGAGAAACAGTAGAATTATTCTGATTGGCCATCCCAAATTAGTATCCACTCCTATGAACTAATTACTACCACACTACCATATCAATAGACCGTTTTTTGGCATTGACCAAAAATATGCTGATTCTGATGCCTGCCGCTTGCAAATCCCAGACCTGGAAATCGCTAGTAATAGTTGGCCATAGAAATCGTGCTTTTCTCCTGTCTACTTCTTTCTGCAGCGAATGTCATCAGGTGTGTTTCTAGTGTTTCCAAAGGACCAGAGAGTATCTCTGAAGGATCATTATTCGCCACAGCTGAAACAAAAGAGTGCATAAGCCAATAGTCTCCACCCCCATGGCCTGCGAGAACTGAGTTGTCAGCAGTAGTGTCGTACACTTCTGTCGTATCGGTGAGAAAATCATACACCCGGATAGTTGCACCATCACCATAGATTTCGCCTTCTGTTCCGAATATTCTTGTTTCTCTTTGCCGTGCTCTGGTAAAGGCTGTCATAGTGAATGAAGCAGTCAATCCTTTCTCGAACTCCATATTCACTACCTGATGGTCTACTACATCATTATCGCACTCATAGACACATCTGCCATATGGCCCATTTCTCAATGCATTAATGATACCTTCCTGAGTTACATCCGGTGTCACTACAGAAACTGGCCATCCTGTTATGCCTCTGTTCAGGAAGCCAAGGTAGATTTTCTTTGCAGAGTAGCAGCACTCCTCCTCTCGATCACATTCAAGACAATTGCCGCCAGCCTTTGGCAGTTTATTCTGCGGTTTGAAATGTTTTAGAGAACCAAATGATGAAATCCTTGTACACTTTTCCCCCATAATGTATCTGATCCAATCAATGTCATGACATGATTTCGCCAGAAGCATGAATGTTGATTCATCTTCTCGTCTCCAATTACCTCGAACAAACGAGTGCGCCTGATGCCAATACCCAACAGGTTCCAAACGTTCCAAACTTACAATATTTCCAATAATTCTGTCACCAAGCAGTTCTTTCAACTTCTGTGTATAGCGGGTATATCTGAGAACGTGACCCACTGACAAGAGGATGTTATTCTTTACTGCTGATTCCGTAATTCTTCTACAGCCTTCTTCGGTTGGTGCCATAGGTTTCTCGAGGAGAATATGATACCCCTTTTCGGCAAATGCAACTGCAGGTTCAACATGGAGATTGTCGGGAGTAGAAATAATGACTGCATTTGCAAATTTCTTCTTCTCTGCGGCTTCTCTCCAATCCGTAAAGACATTTTCTTTTGGTATTCCATGGTTCTGCGCCATGCTGTTTCTATAGAGCTCGCGGGGCTCCGCGACTCCTACCACACGTGCTAGATCTGGATGTGCACTTGCATATCCTGCGTATGTATTGCCTCTATCTCCTGCGCCGATAATTACGATTTCTACCGGATCCATGCTATGCACATCCATCCAATACAAACTTGGAAGCCAGCCTCCATTTCAATCTGCTTCCGAAACTGAGGGTGGAAAAATGGTAAAAGGCGAATTCACATACACAATACGATTACTATGGATGTAATTCATCTTTCTCTTGAAGACATCAAAAGCGAGTTAATCCTGAGTGAGGCTATTCACACCTATGGTATCAATGCGATTGCATTCGATGGCGCATATCTCTACTCTGCAGGTAGTGATGGTCAACTTATGCTATGGTATCCGGAAACACTTAGACATCACAGTACCATTGCTGTTACTGAATCTAATCTATTGAGTATCACATCAGATATGGATTACGTGTATGCAGGAAGCAGTTTGGATGATAACTCGATACACGTTTGGATGAAGAATGGGATGACCCCGACCATCACTCTAAAGGATGAGTATAGTTCAATTCTCTCTCTGACAACAACAGAAAAGGAGATTGTGGCAGGTAGATCAAATGGATATCTGGATTTATGGAATAGATTCGACTGGGAGAAAGTCGTTTCCATGCCCTCAAAGCATAACATAGTCCTTTCAGTCATTGTAGATTCAAACTATCTATATGCTGGAGGCATCGATGATTTTGTGAGTGTGTTCAACCTCAGTGATTTTGGTCATGTTGTCAACTTGGAAGGACATGATGCCGACGTCCTTTCCTTGGCGATTGACAATGACTTTGTTTACTCTGGATCTGGCGAGGTTTGGTGGGGTGGCCCAGGGTCTCCTCGACCACCAAGTTTCGAGAGTTCCGTTCGTATATGGAAGAAGAACACTTGGGAATGCTTAGAAACGCTTGATGGTCATACTGACAATGTAAATGCATTGGCAGTGGACGATAACAGAGTCTATTCTGCCTCAGATGATGGGACCGTGAGGGTTTATGACAAAGCTGATTGGACACAATGGGTCCTGGACCTTGAGAATGGCCCGCTTAAGACATTAGTAATAGATGACGAATATATCTATCTGGCTGGCAATGCTTGTATGCTCTGGAAAATTCCAAAGGCACTCTTCCGGAGCTGATAGTGATAAGAAACATATGACCCACACACAGAGTTATCAGACCAACTGAATTTGCCCTCCTAACTCAATTCTAGAGGATTTGACATGAGCAAGGGTGTACAGAAAATATACGCCGAGGCAGCTTGCACCTATGAGATGATAAATCACTTACTAACTTTCTGGCTTGATACGCTCTGGCGAAGGAAGGCATCGCAGCTTGCCTTACGAATTGGTGGTACGAAGTGGCTGGATGTCTGTAGTGGAACTGGAGAAATGGCCGCATATCTTCGAGAGGCTTCCAATTTTGATACAGTTGTTACATCAGCTGATTTCTCACTTCCAATGCTCCGAATTGGCAAATCTAAGCCAAAAGCAGATAGTATCCATTTCACCTTGGCTGATGCAGGAAATCTTCCATTTGCTGACGATTCTTTTGATATTATCACCATCTCCTATGCAACACGCAATTTGAATCCCAACAGAGCAAAGATGATTGAATATCTAAAGGAATTTCATAGAATTCTGAAACCTGATGGAACATTCATCAATCTTGAAACAAGTCAGCCTGATTCGTTCCTGATAAGGAATCTCTACCACCTCTATGTGAGGATGGCTGTGCGGCGAATTGGCCAGTTCATTTCTGGTTCTAAAATAGGTTACAACTACCTTTCATATACCGTACCTCGGTTCTACAATCCATTCGAATTCGCTAAAGTGCTAAAGGAATCCGGATTTTCGGATATACGATTGAAGAGGATGCTGTTTGGTGCTTTTGCCATTCATCAAGCAAGAGCGTAATATGCAATCACTATATCTCACAAGTGGGGCAACCACCCGCATAAAGCACCTGCATATCCAAACAACCATCTCTAAACACCGTTATGCCTTTCAAACCCAATTCATCAGCTAACAAGAATATCCGTTCAACATCTTTAGTGGTTGTATTGCTAGGGAGATTGACAGTTTTGCTTACAGCATTGTCAGTATGACGTTGAAATGCAGCTTGCATGCGTACATGCCATTCTGGACTGATTTCATGAGCGGTTTTGAAGATGTTTTTCACATCGTCAGGTACCTGCTCGATATTCTGTACTGATCCAGTCTTGGAAATCGCCGCTTCCACAGTTTCATTCCAAAAACCCCTTTCTTCAGCAATCTGTTGGAACATCGCATTGACCTCACTCAGCTCGACCCCTTCTGCCAGAATCCGCCGGTGGGTTATCGCAAACAATGGTTCGATGCCACTAGTTGTTTGAGCAATCAGGCTTATGCTACCCGTAGGTGCAATTGTAATCACAGTTGCATTTCGTTTCCAAGTATTTCTCTTCTTCAAATAGGCAAAATTCTCGAAATTGCCCCGAATTTTTGCAAGATCCGCAGATGCTCTCTCTGCCTTTTGACGGATGAATGCCATTATTTCTTCTGCTTTTTTCACCCCTTCTTCCGAATCATAGGGGATTTCAAGTTTGATAAGAATCTCTGCAAAACCCATGATGCCCAATCCAATCTTCCTGTTCGCCTTGGTCATAGTTTCTATCTCTGGAACGGGGTAGAAATTCAAATCGATGATATTGTCAAGAAATCTGACCGCAAGCATAACGACCTCTTCAAGACGGTCCCAAGTTATGCTTCCCTTTTCAACCATGCGTGCAAGGTTAATGCTCCCTAAGACGCATGATTCGTAAGGAAGCAAAGGCTGTTCACCGCAATTGTGCACAACAATGCCATTTGCAATAAAGCCGCCATGCGGTGTCCCTACAATATCATAAACGTCCTGTTCTTCTAATGGTGTTAGAGAATCAAATGTAGCAAGGAACTTCTCCTTGTACGGTCCGCGCCTTTCCAATGAATTAATTCCACTAACTAATCGATTCTGTTTATATTCCAAGAGGAACCCTATCCTCTCTCGAAACCGGATGATGTTTTCCTTTGATATGACCAGTTCATGGTTTGCTTTGGTTTCGTATTCTTTCAATCCGCCTTTTCCATTAGGCGTCATACGCTTGCCTTTTTCTCTTCGTTTTTCATAAATCTTAGACGCGATTCCAAAATTGAGGAGCATTATTTGCACTTGATACAATCGATCCAGATTGCTCTGTGCTAGCCTTACTGTGAAACCTTTCTCTGTGGTTCCTTGAGCAGAACCATCTGCAGAGAAGAACCCTTGCAGGAAACCCCTCTGGCATTCCTCTGAAGAAGTAAGTAGTTTGTTAGATATTATCTTTGATTCGGCTTCCCACTCTTTTACCAAATCTAGTATTCTCCTTGATCTGATATCATCTCTCTTATTACTGCTCACAATAGATAATTTTGTGCCGAGTTCTTCATTGACCGTCTTTAGGTAGTGTTCAACTAAAGGTCCCTTATCCTTATGATAAAACGCCAACGTAGCACGCTTATCATTTCCAGTGGTCCCCCCATCTCCAATAAACCAACCGAGAATCTGGCCTACTCGAATGTTGCCTGTATCTCCAAAGCCGCCTTTTTCATCCTGTATGACGACCATATTTCCCTCCTTTAGCTCCTGTGCTTCTTTCCAACCATCAGGAGTCAATATTCGATGGTCTTTCGTCACTTCTACATGATACCCTTCTTTTGTTCTCAACTGATAGAGCATCTTCTTAGCTGTCCGTATCACGTTCGGAACATCTAGGATGTTCAATAGACCATGTTGTGTCGAAACAATAGTATCTCCAGATACGCATGGATTAGTTGACTCAATGGCCATTCCTTCCAGCGGATGTTCTTTGTTGATTCGATCAATGAAGATGAAACCAGGATCTCCAGAGTTCCAGGCATTGTAAACAATTCTATCGAAAATTGCATTTGCACTAATCTCTTCAACAATTTCTCCATTATGTGGCGATTTTAGTTCGATCTTTCCGTTATTTCTAATTGCCTCCATGAAGGGTTCAGTTACAGCCACTGAAATGTTAAAATTCTTGAAAGATTGTCTATCGGATTTGCAGGTGATAAATTCCATTATATCGGGGTGGTCACAACGCAAAATTGACATATTTGCCCCACGACGTCTTCCACCCTGCTTGATAATATCCGTCGATGCATCATAGACTCTCATGAAAGATACTGGCCCACTCGCAACACCACCTGTCGTGCGAACCATTGATCCTTTTGGACGAAGTCTTGAGAATGAAAACCCTGTACCGCCTCCTGATTGTTGGATTAGAGCCATATTCTTCAGAGTCGTGAAAATAGATGTCATATCATCCTCGATTGGAAGAACAAAACACGCACTACACTGTCCTAGCTCCGTTCCAGCATTGAAAAGTGTAGGGCTATTTGGCAAGAATTCAAGATTTGCCATCATCGAATAGAAGAGGCCTGCGTACTCTTCGACATCTGTTCTCTCACCATATTTTCCTTCAATGCTTGCAACTGCACTGGCTACTCTTTGAAACAATGTAGATGGTGTTTCTATAGGATTGCCTTCGCTATCCTTCAATAGATACCTCTTCAATACTGTTGCCGCATTGGTTCCAAACTTCAGATCGTCTACAACGCCAGCTTTTCGAAGTAATAATCTGGTTTCTCTTTGCTTCTCACGATATTTGATATAGCGTCTTGCCACATCTGTGAATCCTCTAAGCATTAATGTGTCTTCCACAATATCTTGTATACTCTCGATATGTGCAATATCCCCATTTCTTTCATTGATTATGCATACGACTTCCTGTGTAAGTCCCCTCACAGGTTCTGTATCTCGATTTATAGATTCGAAGGCTTTGGTTATTGCATTCTCAATCTTGGTTTCGTTAAATTCGACCACGCGCCCATCTCTCTTCTCTACTTGCAATTTGCGTCCTCCCAGCAGTGTAATTGGCTAGACACAACAACCATCTGCCATTTGATTCAGATACTGCAATATATGCCCCTACGAAATTTGCTCTTGAGATGATGTAGCATTCTTTGCGCCTCCTTAGAAATGCTTAATAGGAAATAATTAACAATAGTTTATTGAATTACTATGAGTTTCGTTATGCTATACAAAACCAAAGTTAAGGAAGAGTCGATTGAAAAATTAGCCTCTCTTAGATCTCAATTCAATGAAATCTACAAAGAGCATGGCGTTAATGTACTGGGCCATTGGCACAAGGAAGGCAAACCGACAAAGTACTACACCATGATCAGCTATGCTAATGAGGCAGAATACAATGCCACCGTGGAGAAGCTCCGAGCTGATGAACGCTATGTCAAACTGTCGGAAGAGCTCAAGCATATCCGAAAAGATTTCGAATCGAAGCGTTTGATACCGGCCTAAACTACCATTTTTACCAAGTGATATGTGAGAAGGCAGGAATGCCTTGTCGCAGTCTAGGCCATTCGTAAAGACCTCAAAATGAACCGGCATGTGCTCTTATTTTCGAAAGAAAACCTGAAACAATGCTTCTCTTGACCCCAATTACGAGCCTAGTATGAACGGGGAGAATCAGAAGGACAACGGGCAAGTTAGTACCTTTGATGTAATCATGATCATCATGATTTTGATTGTCTTCTTTGCTCCAGCACAAGTAATAGTTTCACCATGGGGAACTTGGATTGGTGCTATGACCTGGAGCTTTGACACACAAGGCAACGCCTTCGACTTCGGTCTTATCATTTTTCTCGCATCCCTTCCTTTTATGTTCCTTAGGATTGTTTTCATAGTACCGTTCTATCGGTTGTATCATCGAAAGGCAAAGCAAAGACATGTAATTGCTTCAGGAATTCTTGCAGAGATTATGTTTGAAATTATATTCGCTATACCTTTGATAATATCTACAATTATCTTTCTTCCTATCGCAATTCATTGGGCTTTTCCTGTACCTCTATTGTTTGGAATTGGCTATCTGTACCTGAAATTCGTACCCCCTCCAGAAGAGTCTGTCTGGATTGAAGAGGAAGACCCCAACCGTTGGTGGGAATCAAGAACGGGAGAAAATCAATCGGATTAGATGAATGCAGGACCAAGAAAAATAGCATGCTCCAATCAAAATCGGCTTCTAGTAGACAATTATATCTGTACGTTACCTATTCTGTAGCATACAGGTATGGAGAATAATGTGCGATCTTCTGGGTATGTCGTTTAGTGTGCCAGTTGGCGCCAGTATTTCATTAGATCTATTTCAACTGAGAGGAGAGGAGAACCCCGATGGGTGGGGATTAGCTTTCTATGAAGGCGCACAGCTACAGCTTGTTAAGGAGGCTCGTCCGGCTCTCAGGAGCCCTCTCTATGATTTTGTGGAGTCCTATCCTGAGTCTAGAATCTTTATCTCTCATGTGCGACGATCGACCCGCGGTAATAGAAGCTACGCGAATACACATCCCTTCTATCGTGTAGCATCTGTCAATGACCGACGAAAAGAATACTGCTTTGCTCATAATGGAACACTCACAGACATGAGTGGCTTGGAACTATCTAGCCTCTCTCCAATTGGAGAAACTGATTCAGAATATCTTCTCTGTTATATTCTGGAGCAAATGGCAATCAAGGAGATTTCCGAGATGACGCCTTTTGCATTCGATTTCTTAGAAAAACTGCTTCATGAAATAAATGGAGTGGAGAATACACTCAACTGCATGTTATCTGATGGAGAGTATCTGTTGTGTTATTCAGACGAAAATCGGCACAATGGTGGGCTCAGATTTGCCAAGCAAGAACATCCATTCAGTGGCATCGCTTTTACTGACAACGAAGTTACTCTCGGATCTGTTGATATCCGTAGCGCGAATATCAATGGTGATGTTGCGGTGGGGCAAGCCGGTTATGTTATTGTCACACGTGCAATGTCTGGTGACGTATGGACTGAGTTTAATCCTGGAGAACTCATAGCGTTCCGCAATGGTAAGATTGTGTATCCGAAAGATAGATGCTAGTTGTCTTCGACAATCTCTTATCTGAGAGCTTCTGATAATGACCTATGAAACTCCCTGACCGTCGTGGCTACCATGTGATATATGATTCCACTTTGCAGGATGCATTGAAGTATGCCTCAGAACAAAATTGGACCGCTATAATTCCTGATTTTGGAGTTCCTCGGTTCTCTCCTGACCTGTTTTCTGCAACTGAAAGAAAAGAACTCCATGAGATGTCAACTGAGATGAAGATCGAATGGGGATTTCATGCACCAGGTGATGACATTAGTTTGTTTTCGAGTTATCCTCCCATTCGCAAATCTATCGTTGAGTACTTCAAAGAGATTGTGGATTTTGCGAGAGATGTAAGTGGCACTACGACGAACATTGTTGTGCATGCAGGCACCCCTCCTAGATTTAGGAAAGCTGGAGAAAAGGAAGATGCATTCATCAATGAGAATCTTGAGATTTATGAAAATCTATTATTTGAGAATATACTTGAGCTGATTGAGTACGCTAGTTCTGATGTTCGCATTGTATTAGAGAACCATGGCTGGTCCTCTCTTGTGCGCCATGCCATTCCCTCCCTAATTGCAAGAGGTATGAAACTCTGCCTGGACATACCAAAACTCTATGATGCAAACTTCGAAATAATGTCAGATTGGCGTTTGTTTCAACAATACCCTGATTCAATAGAGGTCGTTCATGTTCATGACGCGAATCCCTCCTTGGGGTCTCATTTAGTTGTGGGCGAGGGAATCATTAATTTCAAAATGGTATTGGAATTCCTCTCAAAAGCACCACGATTAATCCAGTATGTATTTGAGGTTCGGCCTAGATCAGCAGCCACAAAGAGTCTTCTCAAATTCGAATCGTTGATTGAAACAATCTAGAGAAGCGTACTATAATTGAGCAAAAAGATCACAAATATCACGATTGTAACTATCAGTACAACACCTTTCAATAGTAATTTCCAAGCTGGAGGCATATATTGACATGGCTACCAGTCTCTATTCAACATATCCCTAATCTCACACAAGACCAATAGAATTTCTTCTTCAACCGATTCTGCACCTTCCAATCGTGGATACGTTTCAGTTTCACTGAATTTTTTCGTGCTGATGGTGCTCGGTCCTCTAAACTTGCGCAACTCCTGTAACACGAAATCGCGAACCTCTTCAAAGAATATTATTCCTCGAGTTTTTCCTCAGGGCCTTGGGCGTGAGCTGAACTAGAACCACCGGCAGTTTGAGTTTCTACAGTACCAATACCGAAAATCCTATCCATTGGACCTGCTCTACTGGATATGTTTGTTATAGTACGAAAAGGAACATGTTTCTTTGTTATGTTTAGGAGACCCTTCTTGACGTAGATTTCAGGCATGGAGTCTCCGGACTGGGATATTGCACTGAATTCGATATTTCTGAAATATAGCGGGAACAAAATGTATGTTGGAAGCACCAAGATAAAAATCAATCCTGCTGCGAAGATGTAAGTGACAGACCACCATGTTGGAATATAGACATTCCAGAATGTTAGTGCCGTGATATCACCATCTAGCACAAGCGTAGCATATCCCATACCCACCCAAAATAGTACTCCAACTAGCCACAAGGATGTAGCAAACAATGTCATTACCATGAGCTGCTTGGCCATGAGTCTCAGCGAAGGCTTGAATATCTTACCACTAGTGATGTTTTCCATCGGAGGTTTGATTACCGTCGATTCGTGGTAAGGGGGAATTATCGGTCCCTCCTCTCTCTACTTAAAATATCACGAATCTCTTGCAAGACTGTCAGAATCTCTTCATTGATTGATCCGGTTGATTCTGTTCTCTTGAATTGAGGGTACACCTCAGGCTCAGCTTCTACTTCTGTACCAACAGTATATGGGGCTCTAAACTTCCGGAGCTCCTGTAACACAAAATCGCGTACTTCTTCAAAGAAGACAATTCCCTCAAGCTTTTCTTCTGGTCCCGGTGCCATTCCTCCGCTAATACCAGCTGTCTGAATCTCAACATTCCCTATCCCAAATATTCTATCAAGGGGTCCGGCCCTGCTTGAGATATTGGTGATAGTTCTGAATGGCACATGCTTCTTCGTGACATTGATGAGACCTTTCCTAACGTAGATTTCAGGCATTGAATTTCCAGATTCCGAAATGACACTATATTCGAAAGTTCTGACATATAGAGGTATTGCAATCAATGCAGGAAGTACGATGATGGAAAGGGCAATTACTTCAAGCTGCATAGCTAGCGGCATCCATGTCGGAACATACGTATTCAGATACCATGACATTGGATTTCCATCATCTAGAACGAACATCAAATATGAAATCCCTAGCCAGAATCCCATGGTTACAATGAATATGAAGACACCAATCATTATCGCTCCAAACCAGTTTTTGTAGAGATATCTCATTGATGGCTTGAAGACCTTTCCACTGGATATCTTTTCCATTGGGGGTTTGATTACAGTTGATTCATATCTACCTGACAATTATGCTCTCTCCTTGTCTAATTTCCTATCAATACTTCTCAAGTATTCCTTAATCTCTCGAAGTGTCATAAGTATCTCATCGTCGAGTGAACCGTCAATCCTAAGTACCGGTTCTTCAAAAGCGGCATCCGATTCAGTTCCCAGAACATTTGGTCCTCGATATTTTCGCATTTCCGCTAGTATGTAATCCCGTAGCTCGTTAAAGAACGTGATTCCTGAGATCTTCTCCTCAGGACCTTCTTGATAAGCGCCACTAAAACCAGCGGTTTCAATCTCCACACATCCGATACCAAAGACCCTGTCTAAGACACCAATCTTTGTTGCAACATTTGTTATCGAACGCAGTGGAACGTGCTTTTCGGTCTTTGTTATGATTCCTTTCTTGACATAGACCTCAGCTGAGGCTTCGCCGCTCTGTGCACGAACTGAATACTCGAACGAGTTGAGGTACACTGGAATTAAGATTAGTGCAGGAATAAGCCACCCTAGATTGATTACCCAGAACCAGAAATTTACAGGATTCCAATACCAGTAAAGCAATGATTGAAAATCAATGAGTCCACCATCTATTCCTGCTATCATATAGAATAATCCAAAGAACGTTCCAATTGTTACCACATAAAAAATCAATGCCATCGCTATGGCTTCGAGCCAGTACTTGTTTCTCAATTTCGAACTGGGGGTGAAAACCCGTCCACTGCTCATTCTTTCTATTGGAGGTCGAATCACCATTCCATCATATTCCTTACCCACGTCTTTTCACTTCCTATTCTGATCGTTTATAGCGAGGAACCTCTTTGGCTGCCAATTTGTTGAATATTGCAATTGACTGCTGAGTCATGAATAGCTGTTCTTCGTCAGGTCGCAGAGAGATATTGTATTCCCTCATGATTGTATCAAGGGTATGTCTACACTCATTGAACTTTGGACAAGGTTCGCTATTTATCTTACTTCCATTTCCGAAGGTAGATCCATCACAAAGCTTGCCCGCGTATGAATCATGTTTGTACCAGACTATTGTGCCCAGACGTATAGTATATACAATGTAGACCTGTGCGTTTGCCTGATAATCAAATCCGATAAGTAGTCCCTTGTAATCCTGAACTGCTTCAACTTCTAGTCTATGACTACTCGCGTGACTTCTCAACGCTTTCTCAATCTTTTTTCTGGCCCTATTTAGAACCCGTGAAACATAAGCTGCATCCTTGAGTTCTATTTTCTCTTGGATTCGCTTTCTCTCCGCATCGCTATCGGATTCATTAAAGACTTCCAATATGTACATGGGAGATAATCGTTTGACCTCATACTCACTGGCAATTTCACCTGTGGTCTTTCCATGCTGGAATTCCCACCAGACGACTGCTTCATGAGTAGAGAGTAGCACCATCGTTAGATTCCTCTTCTTTCTTGACCAGGTGCCTTATGAAGATTTCTGGTCAATTCTTATTGCTATCTTGGACAACTTTATATATAAATTTGGTGAATAATGTATTAGATTTTGGTAAAGATTTACTGCCGACTCTCTTGAGCGGCAGCTCTTTTCCAGAAGGTAAAAACAACGTGTGAAAAACGATGACTGGAAACGGAACAGTAATCAAAACAAAAGCACTAGCAAAGAACTTCGACCAAGTTCAAGCAGTGAGAAATCTGGACCTGGAGGTTGCGTCAGGCAGCAGGTTTGGCTTTCTTGGCCCGAATGGCGCAGGAAAGACGACCACTGTCCGTATGCTTTCTGGCCTCATGAAACAAACGAGTGGCGAAGCAGAAGTCTGCGGTTACGATGTGTCCACTCACAGGAATGAAGTAAAGGCAATCACAGGCTTACTTCCCGAGTCTCCCGGATTATTCTCAAAGCTATCAGCAGTTGAGTTTCTAGAATTCATTGGAGCGCTCAATAACAGGAATGGTGAAGCCCTGGATAGACGCATTGACAACTTACTTGGTATGCTAGGACTTGAAGGAAGACAGGATGATCTTCTAGAGTCTTACTCATCAGGAATGAAACAGAAAGTTCTCGTTGCATCTACATTGCTTCACGAGCCCAAGCTTGTGTTTCTAGACGAGCCAACTTCACGACTTGACCCTGCAGCAAGTGCATTGGTCAAAGACATTATTCTGGCTCTTGCAGAAGAGACCGAAACTAGCTTCTTCATTTGCACACACATGACAGCATTCGCAGAAGATGTGTGTGATATTATTGGTATCATCAGCAATGGGGATCTTATCGTTTCAGGGTCTCCAGAAGATATTATTCACGCCACTGAAACTAGCGACCTTGAGGAAGCATATCTGAAGATTGTTGGCGGAAAAGTAGATCGCAAGACTCTACTAGCATGGAGGTAATGCAAGTGGGACGGAACTGGCTTCATATTGCAAAGGCCGAGTTCTACGTACTTACAGTTGGTATGAGACCCCATAGAAAACTCTACACCTTACTGCTGTACACACTTGGCTTAATATGGGCCGTATATTTGGCACCCCTCGTAATGGTGGGATTCCTCACCGAAATAATCCCTATGAGTCAGATTCGTGTCATGTTATTGACAATGTTTCCTGGTCTTATGCGATCAGTTATGATGTTCGTATGGTTGATACTAATTCTCTTCCCCTTGGCAAGAGGATTAGAAGAAATCAAGATAGGCCATTGGGAGATATATCTATCAAACAATGTAAAGACCCGTGACATATTGACAGGTAATTTCTTGGGACTGGCTCCTCTCTATGGACTTGTAGTTCTTATCTTGGCTCCCATAATCATCTCTCCATTCATGGCAGTTTACGAAGTATCTCTTGTCGGGCAGACAATTGTCTACAGCATATTGGCACTCTCAGCAGTGACTGCAATATGGTTATCCTCATTCCTCACTGGCGCGATACAGTCCCGACTAGGGGATTCTTCGCGTGGGAATGACATAGCTAAAGCACTATCAATAGTAGTTGCTGTGGTTGCAATTGTTCCAATGTATGCGATAATGTTCGCAATGGACACAGTATCTCAGATTCTTGGCATGAATGCGTTCCTGATACTACCTTTCACATGGAGTGCGGACCTCATCAGCTGGATCACCATTACTTACAATGGTATTGGTTTGACTGGCTCGCAGATACTTGGATTCGGCTCAATACTGTCCTTCGATATACTAACAAGTGGCATTCTAATGAGTGGGTTTACCCTTCTGGTATTTGGAGGTGCAATAGCATCCTGTGATAGAATCTTCACAATCAGCGCTGGAGCCCGTACCGAAAGAACAACAACAATCACATCTGAGAACATCTTCATACGAGGCATACGCAGGCTTGATAGTGGTCCATTTGGCACACTGATGGCTATCAACATGAAGGACTACTTCAGAAAGGCACAGAATCTTTCAAAGCTATTCTATGGACTAGTACTGGCAAGTATCTTACCCGTGATGATAAACTTCATGAATGCGGACCTAGGTGGAGAAGTTCCAATAATGGAACTGGTAGGTGTATTTGGAATGATGTTTGCTCTTGCGGGTGGATTTCCACATGCAGGTATTGCTTTCCTTGAGAGTAGAGACCAGCTTTGGATACTTCAGGGCACTCCTAATGGCGCGGCAAAGTTCGTAAAATCCCGAATGGCAATGGCTTCTATTACAAATATATTCGTTGCAATGGTTCCAACAACTGTAATGGCGCTGCTATTTCAGCTATCCATTACTGAAATATTGGTGCTGTACATTTTTGGACTTGTAGTCGTTATTGGATCTTCGATGGTTGCAATCGGAGTCACTGCTAGGAATCCTAACTACGAGGACACGAAATCACCCGCTCACCAGGCGAATGTCATGATGGCCATGATGATTCCCATGTTTACGATGATGTCTTCCCTCTTCTCTCTGATTGCTCTGGCAATCACAGACATGGACGACGTTCTAGCAGGGATACTAGGGCCTGTTGGCTTCGAGTTGTTCTTCACAATGATAGGACCAGTGATCTTACTCATTGTAGGAGCATTGTTGCTAACATCTGGAATCAGAAGCCTATCAAGGCCTGAGTGAGGTAGGAGGGCGATGCCGATGAACTACGACCTAACCCGTCTGGCCTTGATACTGGCAGTAGTGGCGCTCTTCGGAGTGTCACTCGCTACTCCCCTTGTCGCAATGGTCGATGTTACACCTATGACTGGCACCTTCAGTATTGCGGAGGATTATGGTCATATTGATGATGTCCCATATGTCTGGCAGGAAATCAATGGCTATTGCTACTGGGCTTCTGTTTCAATGGCATTACAATACATCGACATCCCCTATGATCTCTCTCAGTTCTTTGCGGCTTCAGGGATTGGGTTCTCTGCAGCCTATATCATGGTCGATGATGCTCAGCTATTCGTGTCTGGATCATCAATCAGGCAGCAACAGCAGCTCCCAATATTCTGCGATGTGCTTGGGATTGACCACATGGCATACTTTGATTCTAACTCAGAATGGATTCAGCTTTATGAACCATCATGGGTTCAAGCTGGTTTGCAGGTGGAGTTAATAGATGGTTCAGAGGCAGCGTTTCAACAACTTAGAAGTACAATTGATGAGGGCTATCCTTCGATTTTGTGGGTTGACCCTTATTGGCTACCTGCAATAGACTATGTTGAACTGAGAGATTTCATCTATCCGCAAGACCCTGCTAGTCCCAGCTCAGGTCATGCCGTGGTTGTCGTAGGATACAATGACACCGCTCAAACTGTTGAGATTATGGACCCCGGTGTGGGTGCATTTGGGTCAAGATTTGGATACCCTGATGATGGTAGATGGTACTACACCGCTAACTATTCTACTTTGGATCTTGCGTGGAAAGCACTTGCTTATGGTCAGGTTGCTTTCACTCCTAGTGAAAATGTAGCACAAAACCAAGAAGACCGCATAGGCAACATGATTGTAAGCCGACTATTGGGGAACAAAACTCTCTGTGCCCCGGATCTAGAAGATATTTTCTTTGCAAGTTTTGGTGAGGTCGCCTTCAGAGGTCTTTCACTAGACACTACTATTGATGGCATCAAGAACTATCTTGATCAGTTCAATGAAACAATAGATAGAGAAGACATACTCGGATATACAGGCTATTCCCATGAAACATACATGAGTTTGCAGTATCCCGCATATCGAGGGGCCATTGAAGCACTTCCATCGATTTTGCCTTCATATGATGTATCGGAAGTAGTTGAACTTGGCAGAGCTGCATATTCCCACTTTGCTGCGATAAGCACAAACGATTCAGTTGTATCCTTCGACTATCGATTTGATGGGACACTATTAGCGAGCACATACTTTGCAATCGCAGATAGCTATGCAGCATCAGGAGATATTGATGCAGCACTTGAAGAACATTCATCCGAGATACAAGAACTCTCAGAACACTTCCTTGCCATTGCAGATTCTTGGAAAGCTGCAGGAGACGCCCTTCAGTTGGTTCTCCAAGGAGAAGATCTCTTCACTCCCCAAATGGCCATCGCCCTTCTAGGCGCGACTTCCACATTACTCATAGTTGGAGTTATTGTAGCAAGGAGGCGTGGCAATTGAGTGGCGAACTCCCGGCAAGTGCCATCTCCGTTCTTCAGAGTCTCACGGCCAAAGGTCCAATGAGCCCCAAGGATATCAGCAGGTGGGCAAAGGTCCCAATTCGCACTGTCAACTTTGCGATAAAGAAGCTCAAACTGCGCGGCCTGATACGAAGGATTCCAAATCTGCAAGATATGCGCAGTCCTCTCTATAGCACCGACTTGGAGATGGTTCGCAAAATCGCAAGTACATGCGGAAGTGACTCACTGATTGCGTGTCAGTTGATGCTCGTAATGCGCAGATAATCCAAAGCGATGAGATTTCTCTATCTCCTCCTCACCACTGAACATCCCGGTATCGTCCCGGGGTGTTCTTCTCCTTTTCCGACAGATTCTTGAATGAAATCATATACCTTGGGGGTATGAATTCAGAGGACCCTCTCTCAAACTGGCACTTTCTAATTGGTAAATGGAAAGGAGGCTCGATAGATGAGTTTGATGATGCGGGTGAAATAGTTGCCACAGCAACCTACTCGATGGAGCTTGGTAAGTATATAATGGGAAAGCATGACTCTTATCGCAAAGGCAAGCTTGAGAATGCGAGTATTGGAGTGATGTGGTACGATTTTCGCAATAAGAGAATGCTTCGGAAGACCTTCTTTTCCTACGGCTATGTGAATAATGAAATTGAGTATGAAGGTTCTGAAGCAGAAGTAGGATTCGAGGTTGTATCAGAACCAGTACCTCAGGCTTTCGATGGTATGAAGTGGCGTTCTTATCTAAGAAAGGTATCAGATACTGAGATTCGAATAGGACTTGAATCAGCGAAAGATGGGGAAAATTTCACCCGCTACGGAGAAACCATCCTACGCAAATCTGCGTGAATTCTATGTTCCTGGAATGAACCACTCTTCAAGAGAGATTTGCGATTGTGTGTCTACAATATCTCCAATATTGTCATACAGATTCCTCATGAATTGGTTATAGTGATCAACAGAACAAGTGCGCACAGTAGCAAACAAACTATAGTCTGCACCAGTTCTATGAAGATCCCACACCTCTGGCATTTCACTAATTCTGTGTGCAGATTCAGCTATCTTTCCAGGACTTGTTTTAATCTGGAGGAAGAACTTGATTGGAAGGCCAAAGCGTTTGAAGTCAGGCGCGATAGTGTATCCTATAATTGCGCCTTTTTCTTCCAACCTTCTCATTGCTTGTGATACCGCGGGTTGGCTGAGAGCTGATTCCATACGATTGCCAATCTCTCCTTGTGAGAATGGAAAAGGATGCTCCTCGTCGGGTTGCTGTCTTGAGAGTATAGTGATAAGATCCCAGTCTTTAGGCGAGATGGTTTTCTTTCTCTCACTCTGTTTCATTACTGCAAATCCATGAGTCTTGTAGGTTGCTAGAACCTGAACTAGTTGATACTCCCCGGAACCTGATTTGGCCACAGCACTATCAATTGCGTCAAGGAAATCTTGGAACGCTCCAGATCCTCTGAACCTAAAGAGACCCAACAGAGAATTTTCACCCGACACTCCATCCAACGACTCGAGTTCTGGCATCTTGAGAAGTGCTTCGCTTACACCAATCTCTCTTGGATTTGTCTTTATGATGAGTATCGTATTTCTTTCAGCATACACCTGAGCAGGATCCAGTACTGTAACATATGCCCGAATGACTCCTTGTTTCACCAATCGTTTCATGGTTCGAGAAACCCAATTCCTCCCTTTTCCAATCTCCTCACCCAAGTTTGCAACAGGAGTTCTTGAGTTTCGCAAGAGGGCATCTAATAGGTCCTTCTCACCTTTTGTAATAGATTGCACGATATTCACGCACAGTGGTGCAAATTATTTGTTGCCACGATGTAGGATTCATATAAAACCATCTCTCGATTTTGGTCGTGGTCAAAATGGCTGATTATAAGGTCAAAGATATAGGTCTTGCCGAAGAGGGCAGGATGCTAATCGACTATGCAGAGAAGCACATGCCTGTGCTCATGCATCTTAGAAAGAAATACTCCGAAACCAAACCGCTCAAGGGTATGAAGATTGCTGGTTGCCTACACGTTACAAAGGAAACTGCTGTTCTTGTTGAAACTCTAATGGCTGTTGGTGCCGAGGTTGCATGGTCTGGCTGCAATCCCCTATCAACAAATGATAAGGTTGCCGCGGGACTTGCTGCAAATGGTGTACCAGTTTATGCGTGGCATAATCTGAGCACCGAGGAATACTATTGGTGTATCGAGGAAACTCTCAAGACTGGCCCAACCCTCACACTTGATGATGGTGCTGATCTTATTTTCACAATTCACAATAAACACCCTGAACTTATTCCCAATCTCTATGGTGGCTCCGAGGAAACAACCACAGGTGTCATTCGCGTACGTGCAATGGCCGATGATGGTGCACTCAAGTATCCGATCATGGCTGTAAATGATGCGGAAACCAAACACTTGTTCGATAACGTATATGGTACTGGACAGAGTGTGTTTGATGGAGTGATGCGAGCCTCAGCAATTCTGATTGCAGGCAAGACAGTGGTCATTGGCGGTTACGGATATTGTGGCCGAGGAATGGCTGATCGTGCAAGAGGTCTTGGTGCTAATGTCATCGTCACTGAAGTTGACCCAGTTCGCGGTCTCCAGGCAAGAATGGATGGATACCGAGTAATGCCTATGGATGAAGCAGCTCCTGAAGGTCATCTTTTCCTTACTGCAACTGGAATGAAGGATGTCATCACTGGTGAGCACATGAAGGTCATGCGTGACGGTGCTATGTTCGGAAACGCAGGTCACTACAACGTTGAGATCAACGAACCCGACCTCATTGCTCAAAGTAAGGGTGGCGCTAAACGTGTACGACATGCGTTGGATGAATACGAGATGAAGGATGGTCGCCGGCTCTACTTGCTTGGCGAAGGTCGTTTGGTCAACTTGACGGCGGCTGAGGGCCACCCCAGTGTTATGACCGCATTTGCTGCGGCATAAATGGAAAGGTAATGGACCTCAGTTTCGCGGGACAGTTGAACGCAATGATCTGGATGGCCGAGAATGGAAAAGGACTCAAGCCAGCCGTCTATGAGTTCCCAGTAGGACTCGACAAGCAGACAGCAATGGCCAAGCTTGAAACAATGGGTCTCAAGATTGACAAGTGGACTCCTGAACAGGAAGCCTACGCCAAAGCATATTCTGAAGGAACCTAGGACTATCTCATGAGGGACTTACAGCTCCCTCATCCCCTTCTTTTTCTATTTTCTAGGACGCTATCCTTATGTATTGCTTACACTATAGTTAGGATAGTGGTGAGAAATGTAGGAATGAGTTCGGATACGGTGCTACAGTCAATTTATGATAAATTCATGAACGACGAGTTTAAGATTGGGGAAACAAATCTCATAGATATCAGGGCTATCGTAGCAAAAAAGAGTAAATTCAGATGGTCTTGGTTGGCAACGAAGATGCATTTCTTTGCCATATTTGGAGTTGTAGATCATTTGTCGCTTTCACTTATTCAGAACTTCACCAAAGAAGCATTCAATTTCACGAAAGCAAACTACGATGGTCTTCCTCGTGGACTTCAATCAGGCTATGCATGTGTTTCGGCTCTCATATCAGCAAACGTAGATGGTGATGCAGCTGAATGGACTCATAGGACTCCTGAGAAGCACTTTGCATCATTCGAGATTCCTGTCATCAATGATATCTCCAATAACGAACTTCACTATTTTAGAAAGAAGCCATTATGGGGAAGGATCTATTTCGGAGCATTTGAAAAGTTCATTAATCATTACTACGGTGAATGAACTCGGGTCCCTAACCTTCTGGATTGCGAGGTCATTACTGATTCGTGCAAAAACCGAATTACATAGTCCCCAAGGTTTGTTTGAATGTGGCAATTATCCCTCTGAATGCCGCTATCCAGAAAACGCACTATTCTCTGAAAATCCCCAATGTCGAAGTGTTCTATCACAGAACGTATTGTACTTTCATCGAGAACCATGTAGTATCAGTTTACATTGAATGCACTATGTGATAAATCAATCTCCATTTTCTTTCGATGTATTGAAGTAGGTGCTAGTCTATCGTATAGTTATGGGACTATCTGAAGATAGCAGACCACAAGAAGAAATCATTCGGGTGATATCTCCCCCTCACTGTGCTCGAGGTCCTAAAGGTTGTGAGAAGTGTAGGGAAGCAGCAAAAATCAGAACTATTTGTCTCCTCCGCATCTTCTTTGATGGTGGTATGATTGCAAGACCCATGATTGAGATTGAAAGAGATGGATCAAAGTCGCTGCATGAATTTGACGTGCTTCGTCGTTTCGAAACTGCAGATGAAGCGCTTCAATATGCCTCAGATAACAATATCCAAGATGTTAACTTGTCATAGTTGCTTTTGCTATCTCTCATAGAATATTTCTTCAATCAATTCCTTGGCAGCATCAAAATCGTTCAAGCTACCTGAAAACCTCCCGATCAACGCACCAAAGATAGATTCGAATTTAACAATGAATTCATCTACCTTATGCAGAAGAGTACGATACGGATCATTAACAACCAATACGCAGGTTAATGCGCCACTATGAGCAAACAGAATGTCATTATTTCCAATTGATACAACATTCAGTCCCTCTTCTGTTTTTATTATCTCTTGAAAAAGCGATTGAACGCCGGACATTCCTGCAGCAGTGAGAGTTTGGTTCGCATCGAGGTCTTCTACAAAAGCATGATGAAAAACTAATAATCCTCCCTCTTGAATAACATATAGACTAACAAGCTGATTTCGCCAATCAAGTTCATCTAATGCAACCGAGTATGATAGTGCATATCCGAAGATTATGCCACCAACCAACAAAAAGACGGTTCCAAAGATGTATACAATCTCTCCCAAATTATAGTAGGTGAAGTCACTTCTGCCAAGAAACCCAATCCATGCAATCAAGAAACCTGCAACAACCGCTCTGACATTTCTTCTAGTTTCTCCAGTTGTATTTCTAATTGTATACCTGAGAAAGAGCATAATCCCCGCAAGCGCAAGAATGGCAATAAGTAGAGCAATAACTTCGTATAGAGATGGGGGAGCAAATAGGGTTATTATAGCTGATACGCACCCAAGGATAGTAAATGCATGATGAAAGGAATATGGGAGTATTCTTTCCATTGCAAAGAAGAATGCAGTCAATGCGAGAGTTAGAGCAATATATCCCCCAGCCACAAAATATGTGTAAACCGGGTCTTCGATGAACCAAAAGCTACAGAGCATAAATGCAGCAGAATTGACTGCCATTCCAAAAAAGAAAACACTCCAGGATAATTTGAGATGCACCATACTTCGATATTTGTCATTGTACCATTGCCCAAGTAATATCAATGCAAATAGTATCGAGTAGAGTATCACACCTCCATAGAAAAGCAATACAAAATCCCTGAAAACAGGAACTTCACTCGAATCGAAGACTGGCAGATGGTCACCTCACAGACAAATTTGCCTTACATTATGTCATCTGCTTTTTAGTAAAGCTAGGACGTCGACGGACATGTTTTATGACGATTCTATCCTTCCTCCTGTTTCTGGAAGAACAAACATGAGTAGCGTAGCGATGGCAACAATGACAACCAGATAGATGACTGAATAGAAATATGATGTACCTACTCTGAAAACTTCCAAGAGAATTGAACCTGTAAATCCTCCCAGATTACCAAACCAGAATGCTAGACCTGTACTCGCTCCGGAAAGCTCAGGTCCTACAGTATCTAACTCCTCTAACATAGAGAGGCCGATTGGCATTACGGCAATCAAGAAGAATCCTAAGACTGCTGACATAAGGAATGTCAAGCCGATAATAGTACTTGTTCCCAGTAAAAACGTTCCAACTGTCGCTATTGCAATACACCCAATCAGGAATGGCTTTCTTTTCCGAACCTTCTCAGAGATGGCAGGCACTAACACTGCACCCACAATCCCTGAAACAAGAAGTAGTATCATGACTATCGCGGGACTACCTAATCCTGCTGTGACAGGAATTCCAAGGCTTAAGAGAAGTTCTTCAACAATCGCGGTCAGACCGATGAAGATACTAAAACCAGCAAAGAAACCGAAGGAAATGATCCACACGCTTTTGTCCTTGAGCATTCCCTTGACACTCGGTGCGGATGTTGCAATTAGTTCAACATCTGGTGGATGCGGAGGTTTGTCTCTTGCTATGGCGAAGAAGAGTACCGTGATTATGATTGCCACAACCGCATCCAGAATGAGAATGGATTCGACATTGGCTTGTGCTAATGCAATAGTAAATCCTGCTTCTCCATAGAGAGGTGCAGTCCAAAGAAGCATACTGAGTGCAGTTCCAAGGAGCATTCCTAGAAGCATGAAAAGAGTGCTCACTCCCGTTGCCAATGCACGCTCAGTCTTTGGGAACCAATTTACACTAAGATAAACAATGCAGTTCTGAACGAGAACGGAACCAATTGAGAGACCGAACTGACATACGAAAATCATTAGAAAGTCGTTAACGAAAAATATTCTTAGAGTTCCAAACAGAGCTTGAAGAATAGTACCGAGTCCAGCAACAAATACGAGACCCTTTCTATCTGCTAGCATTCCAACTGGAATTGATAACAGGATGAATGCCAGCGGCTGCGAAGCTGTCAGAAGAACTACTCCCGGGTCTCCTGGTGCGAGACCTAGAACTGGTGTGACCTCGTTTCGAATTAGCGAGAACGCTAGCCACATCATCTGACCGATCATGAAGGCAAGCCCAAAGACAAGCAGAACTGCCCATCTATAGCTGTATACTTTAACTTCCTCTGACATCGTATTCTCCTCTCATATTCTAGTGTAATTTATTGCCATAGGCGAAAGGTGCTAAAATGAGTATTGGAAGCCAAAAATCCCCTCTTTTATGAAACGTGCCATCGATTCCGACATTCTAGTAACTCAAGAGGTCAGAATCACCTTTTGAGAGCCTTACTCGCGAAGCGATATCAATACCATCATTCTCTGCCATTCGCAGCAAAATCGGAATCAGGTCAAGATCGATTGAAATTAGGTATGCAAGTTTCTTTTGGGTATACTTTCTGGCTCCAGCCGACAGAAGTTTCCACAAACGCCTGTAGGAATACATCATCTTACTGAACTCGTTTTTTAGTTGGCTGAATCCATTGATGCCCGTGAGTGCATCTCTAACTAGCTTTTCAAAAATGCTAGTGTCGATAGCTATTCCCTTTGATATGAATGTTAGATGCTGAAGATCGAAAATTGTAGGACGCATTCCGCTAACTCCATCCATCTCGTCATAGCTGATGACTGCAAGGGAAGTTTCTTGATCTGTAAAAAGCGCATCTAGTTGGGTCTTGACAACTTTGCCTATGTCCCGGTTAGTATGAATGAGGTACAGATGATTTCTAACGATTATTTGAGCCGCTATTTGAGCAAAGCATGAGATCGCCGCTTCTTGATTATCGCCAAATGCCCCTACGACAGAAGCTAGCTCATACAAGACCTCCTCCGTTGGCATTTCTTTGGCTACATCAATGGTGGGGCTATCCTTTACCTGCAATAGCGAGGGATATTCAGTTCCTCTCGCTTTCATTTGTTTGTCAAAATACACAAGAATGGCATGCTGAGGTTCGCCATGCACTGAAATGACGGTAGTAAGTCCCGAACTGGAATTCTCCAAGTCGCTTTCTTTGACAGATATTGGTACATTTTCTTTGCATACATTGCAAAAAACGTACACATCATCCGACTCAGTTTCAGTCATCCTAATTTCTCTGTAATTTTTCGGTAATATAAAAGGATGCGATACCATTGAGCTTGACCTTTTTAATTAAAATGCTACCCAAGCGTGGTCCCTGTTTCTGCTATGAAAGCTTAAGCTTGAAAACACGCTCTGCCTTGTCTACCTTTGGTTTGATGATATACTTACAATATCCTGCATTCGGATTATTTCGATAGTAATTCTGATGGTACTCTTCAGCTTTGTAGAACTTCTCGAAGGGAGTAATTTCCGTGACGATAGGGTCCTTCCAAGTTCCATTTGTTTCGAACTCAGCCTTAACTTTCTGTGCTGAGTGTTTCTGATTCTCATCATGGTAGAAGATTACGGACCGATATTGAGTGCCAACATCATTTCCCTGACGGTTCAGGGTGGTGGGATCATGAATTGTGAAAAAGACTTCCAGAAGCTCTTCAAAGCTGATGACTTCCGGATCAAAGGTTATCTGGGTCACCTCAACATGACCTGTTGTACCGGTTGTAACCTGCTGATATGAGGGATTGTCGATGTGACCTCCTGAGTATCCCGAAACGACCGACTCGACTCCCTTAAGCTGTTGAAAGACTGCTTCTGTGCACCAGAAACAACCAGCTCCAAATGTAGCGATTTCCATAGATGTAGTTTCGCTTCAAAGCTTATCAATAGTTAGTTAGGGGAAT
>CAYMLT010000012.1:4326-27441 GCA_964391265.1 uncultured archaeon | reverse complement strand
CACCTATGATTGGGCTCTACTTCGATTGTGATATCACGGTTCCATTGGGCAAACCAATTGCAGATCTCAATCTCTGATTCATTACAAATACTCTGATGCTTCTATAGTTGCCAGCTTTCTACCCGCACTTCTCGAATAATGATTGAAGAGGACATAGCAGATTCCGGCGAACAATGGAACAGCCAGGTATGAAAAGAGGGGGTTTAGGAACTGTCCTAAGATTACAATTCCGAGGATACCACCAAATCCAAGCAGCATAGGTATTAGCGATGCTCGCAGCATGGACCAACCTCGAATGGGCATCTGAACCCCGGCTCCACGCTGACGTTCGAATCTGCGTTCTGCTCTAAAGTCACCACCCATTGCAGCGGCATTTGCTGCAACTGCACCAGATGCCAAAGTCAAGAAACCCAGGCATACTACAACACCAGGCAAAAATATGGCAATTCCGGGAGAAATGAATAGGAGGAGGATCGAACCAATGATTCCACCTGCAAGACTGAAAGGAACTGCGCTATATGCCTTACCCTTCACATAATCCTGTAAATTTGTGGCTGCAAGTTGTAAATTCATAAGATTCTTGCCCTCGTACACCGTTTCATAGCCAGCAAAGGACAGCCCGTATGAAGTTGCAAATGGAATGAGGGCAGCAATTACAAGATACCCTGTGATTCCTCCAAATTCCGTACCGAAAGCAAAGCCAGGCAGAACTAACCAAATTACATATCGCAAAGGACCAAGTAGGTATTGAGTTAATACACGAGCGTCCCTTTTGACAGATGCAATGTTATACCACATCGAAACACTCGTTGTTTGGTTCAGTCTGATTTTTGGGATTGGTTGAGGATCCCATTTTCTATCTGAAATTTGCACATCTTTTGTTGATGTGCGTTTGGAATCACTCGCTAACCATCCACTATAATGAGCCTCTTCGCTAGCGATAGCGGTAGCATAGAGAAGTCCGATGCCTAGCAGTGCGAAGATGAGAGGCATAACTAAATCCAAAATGTGAATTTGAAAACCAAGCAGCGCACTAAAAGCAAGGTTCGCAAGGGCATAGCCGGGAGTTAAATCAGAGGAGAGACCGATTGCATCTGTAAATTGGAATAGCCCTTGAAAGATTGCACCCGAACTATCAGTATATATTGAAACATACCACAGCGTCCCACCAATGATTCCTATGGCGCTTACAAGAGCATAGCCTATTTGCTTGAGTAACCTTCGTCCTGCAAAAATCTTTGATGCAGCAAGGCCAAGAAGACCTCCAAGTGAAACTCCCAGCATAACTAGGAAGAGCATACCAATTACAAAAACAGGCACTGACAATAATGATAACGGGTACGGAGATATAATTCCTAGACCAATGAAAATAGGCGTTCCGATAACAAGCCACAATAATGAGTTATAGATAATAACAATGATAGTTTTCTCAAGAAACAGAGTTCGTAAGCTGATTGGCATAGTCATGAGATATTCCATTCTAGCACTATTGGCTACAGTCGTGGCTGAAATCATCAATGAACCAAGAAATCCAAAGAGCATCAATGCATTGAGCAATGTTGCTCCCAAGCCAAATCCTCCCTCTGAAGCCAATGTTATATAGAGAAATGGCCAAAGGGCACTGCCTAATGAAACAATAAACCATACTATTACAAAATCAACAACAATAGCTCCTATCGGTAAAATGAACCTTCGAACTATATTCTTCTGCTTACTTCTCGCTCCTGTTTTCTTAAGTCTGTATGATTGAGAGAGGTCCTGCTTGAGAAGCAAATATAGATCAGCTAAACTCAACTAGATTCACCATTCTGTAAATACTTGGCGATGAGCTGCATATCGGGACCACCTGTCAAATCTAGGAAGATATCTTCTAGCGTCGTCTGGCCCTGCGCCTTAACGCGTAACTCTGTCATCGTGCCTTCAGCAATCATATTACCTTTATTGATTATTCCAATTCGGTCACACATCTGTTCAGCAATCTCAAGAACGTGGGTTGACATCAGTATAGTTGCTCCTCGAGCGCGCATACCATTGAGTATCTCTTTGATTGTCGCAGCACCACGAGGATCGATTCCTGCCTGAACCTCATCTAAGATCAAGACTTTCGGTTTGTGAATAAGAGCTGCTACAAGACTGGTCTTACGGGACATACCTTTAGAATAGGTTTCAATCAAATCATTACTTGCATCTCGAATATCTAGTAGTGTAAGGAGTTCTTCGATTTCTGCTTCTCGTTCATCTCCTCGAGGAATCTTCCATATGTCACCAACATAATTCACGTATTCCCAACAGGTCAATCGCTCAGGTAGAGTAGGTTCTTCAGGAACGTACCCCATGACCTTCTTAGCCGCAACTATCTCAGTCTGGATATCGTGACCTGCGATTCTGCCAGTACCAGCAGTGGGTCGGAGAAGACCAAGAAGCATACGCATGGTCGTTGATTTTCCAGACCCATTTGGCCCCAATAGTCCATAAATCTCTCCAGATTGAATCGAGAAGGTCAATTCGTTCACAGCTGTGAATTCATTGAACGTTTTTGTTAATCCAGAAGCTTCAATCATTGATACTCATCGAAAATTCGGTAGGGGAGAATTTAATCATTGCCATAAGTGCGATTATCCTTAAGCATGAAATTAATTAAGAGTTTAGAGGCGCTGCTGAATCATGCCAATCGAAACTTGGAGACTGCTTGATATAGGACCTATTGAGCCACTTTACACCCAGATAATTTACGATGTGATTGCCCAAGGAATTACTGATGGGATATCTGAAAACACACTCATCATTGACTGGCCGTCATCGCCTTTGGTTAGTTTGGGCTATTTTCAGGAAACTGAGAAGGATATAGACCTTGAATTTTGTAGAAAAAACAATATCGTTGTTACTAGACGAGTTGTCGGAGGCGGTGGAGTGTATCTTGATGAAGGCCAAATGTTCTACCAGATTATTCACAGGAAAGACAGTCCTGTTTCTGTAGCCAATGTTGACAAATACTACAAGAAATTTCTTGAAGCCCCTGTACAAGCATATAGAAATCTAGGAATTGATGCTGAGTTCAAACCCGTTAATGATATTCAGTCATCGAAGGGTCAGAAGCTTTCAGGGAACGGAGCAGCTGATGTAGGCGATGCCCGGATTCTAGTTGGCAACCTGATTTTCGATTTCAATTTTGATATGATGGTTAAAATTCTCAAGGTGCCGGATGAGAAATTCAGAGACAAGTTGTCTCAGGGATTGAGGATGAGAATGTCCACAATCAACCAAGAACTTGGAGAACTGCCTGATAGAAACGAAGTAAAGAAAGACCTTCTTCGATTATTCAAAGAAACTCTGGATATTGACCTCAAGGAAGGAAGTCTTACCGATTGGGAAAAGAACAAGATGGCTGAATTAAAGGAGCACTACCTATCCGACGAGTGGTTGCACTGGCGCAGTGGTGGAAGAATTGATGCAAGAACGGTCAGACTCACGGCTACGACAATAATGGGAACTGCAAACCACAAAGCACCAGGTGGACTCATGAGAGTAACTCAGACAGTGGATGATGAGAAGATAAGTGAGATAGTCATCTCAGGAGACTTCTTTGTATTTCCGGGAGAAGCGTTGAGGAAAATCGAAGAAGCCCTGATAGGAGCATCAGTTGAAGGGGACGAGATCATAAATCGTGTGAAGAAAACCTATGATCAGTACGAAATTGATTCACCAGGTGTCACTCCAGAAGATTTCGAAACTGTAATCAAGCTCTCTCTTGAACAAAAATGATGTATGATCCCTTCTTTCAATATCCGTGTTGCTGACATTGAAGATGCAACGGAAATAGCAAAGGTACACAATGAATCCTTTGAATACTACATCAAAGAATTCGGATTCAGGTTCGAATACCCACTAGTCAATGAGCAGGATGTGGGGGGTTGGATACTTGATAGGGAATATACTGAATCCGAAATATTCGTAGTCGAAAGGGCGAATATTGTGGGGTATACGCATTGCGTTGTACATATTGAGAAGGGAGCAATCGACATCCCAATCCTGTATTTCAAACCGACAGGATGGAAATTTGGACAAGCTAGATTAGGAATAGTCCCAAGTGAAAGAAAACAGGGACTGGCAAGCGAATTGGTACGATATGCAATTGGATATTCATGGTCGCATGCGCCAAGATTTGCTATTGCCATGGTCTATGATGATAACATCGCAGCAAATCGACTATTCGGAGGGCTAGGATTTCAACAGCATGACCTATTCATGGAGCCGGAATTCTCTGAAAAGCATCCTCTTGCCAATAGTAGCATCTTGGCAAGATTTGACCTCGAAAAGTCGATTCCCAGATATGATTCTAGTATCAATGTGAAAATCCGAAGAGCAACAGAAGCCGATATAGAAGCAATCGCCAAAATAAGTCAAAAGAATGTTTGGTGGAATCCAGAAACATGGACAACTCAGTGGACTAAACGATTTGTCAACGGTGAGTTCTCCCACACGGTCTATGTAGCAGAACATGATAACCGCGTAGTGGGCGTAATGAATTACACGTCAAACACAGGAGAAATAGGCTTTACTGGAGTTCATCCAGATTATCAAAGGAAGGGAATTGGGACTTATTTCATGACCCAGCTTCTGTCGATTATGAAGAAAGCGGGAATAAAAGAGGCAATAGCTAGCTCAGGTATGACTCAGGTCGATGCCATCAAACTATATGATAGACTGGGTTTTGAGAAGCGGAAACAACAAGCCTTTGTAAAGAGGATTGAAGGATAACCATTAAGCACATAGCAAGGATGTACTGTATGCATCACAAGAGAAGAGGAGTATATTGTAGTGACATCCAGCAAACCGTTCAGAATTCATGCTCCAGGAAGAGTATGTCTCTTTGGGGAGCATAGTGACTATCTTGGATTGGATGTGATTCCTGCGGCTATCAATCTTGGAATCGACATTGCTGCAAAACCAAGAGACGATGATGTAGTATGTGTAAATTATGCAGACCTGGATACATATGACGAGTTCCCCATTGATACAGAACTTGCCCATCGTCATGAGAGAGATTATCTAAGAAGCGCATTTAATGTCGCTCTAGATCAAGAAATAGCTCCGACTCATGGATGGGATATCCAAGTCACAGGGAATATACCCATTGCAGGAGGTCTTTCATCATCTTCAGCTCTGTCAGTTGCATCAATTATTCTTGTTACTCATATTGGAGGAAAGGAATTCAGACCAGTTGATATTGTACGAATGGCCTATGAAGCAGAAGTGGAACGTTTTGGTGAGAGTGGAGGTATGATGGATCATTACGCTTCTGCATACGGAGGCGTTATTCATGTTTCAATGGGTTCCGATCATAAGGTCACTATGGTTCCCGCAGATATCAAGGGTCTCGTAATTGGTGATTCTCGGCAGAAGAAGAAGGATACAGTTGGTGACCTAAAGGAAATCAGAGAATCTGTCGAAAAAGGATTTGATGAGATAAAGAGGAAACTTCCGGATTTCGATAGAAGAACAACAGGGATCCAAACGGTCTATGGATTACAGCACTCTAGGTCAAACAACGAGGTAATGATGGCGGAAACAGCCTTGCAAAATAGAGACATTACAGCAAGGGCATTCACGTTAATAGGGAAGAAGAACCCCGATGAACAAATGTTAGGAGAACTTTTGAATGAACATCATTCTCTCTTGAGATACAATCTGGGACGTTCCACACCAAAGATAGACATGATGATTGATAGTGCATTGAAAGCTGGAGCATTAGGATGCAAGGTGAATGGGAGTGGAGGCGGAGGGACAATGCTTGCCTATGCGCCAGGTGCAGAGGATGCGGTTTCTGAAGCGATAAAAGAAACAGGTGGTATCCCGCACAAAGTTGAGATAGGCCAGGGAGCGACCCTGACCATCGTCAAAGAATGAATTAGCTACTCTCAGCAAGCTCTTTCATTCTTGCTTCAACAATCTCTAGGACTTCTTCCTTGAGCTTTCTGCCTTCAGTGGTAATCTTGTCGACCTCTGCAGCAGTCTTCTCAACAAAGTCCTTTGTTTTGATGTTGCCCAAATTAATGCGGACATTCAATGCTGCGCCTTCGATTGCAGCCAAGAGCGCGTGTGCGGCAACACCAGCATCGGTGATAGCATTTGCATTGCCCTTTTCTGCGGCGACTTTGGCATGGGTCATTGCACTAAATGAATGACGCATTGTTTCAAGAGGAATTGATGCGGCCTTGATTGTAGCATCTTCGATTGCCTTTGCCTTGACCTTCTTTTCGGAATCCGTTTCTTCGGGTAGTTTGAACAGACCCATTACCTCATCGAAGGCTGCTGAATCAGTTTCCACGAGACCCATCAGAATACCACGATCAGTTTCGCATGCATGACGATGCTCAATCATCTCATCCTTAATCGCAGCAAATTTCCGACCGGAAAGCGAGAGACCTGTCACCATGCATACTAAAGCAGCTCCAAATGATCCGATAGATGCTGCGACACTTCCGCCACCCGGGGTCGCCTTTGCTCTTCGAATTTCATTACCAAATTCAAGAACTGACATCTCTGTAAAGCTCTTCTTAGTTGGGTCAGAACCACCACCTAGGTAGTAGAGGTCAAGAATCATACTCTGATCTAGCTTCTCGGGTTGAAGGTAGTACTTGAGGGCGTCAATGAGGGCGAAGAGGGGAACCATTCCGACTATCTCAGTTTCTATAACAGTTGCACCGAATCTTCGTGCTTCATTTCGAACGACTTCTAGTACTTGATGAATTTTTGTTCGCTTTGGATGTGTGAGATTTAGAGAGACCTGCGCACAATTCTTGTCTGGAAGCTCAAGTCCAATTCCCTGAACATTGACGAATCCGCCAGTAGTACCACGAACTGCATCGGCGCAAGCTTGTGCAACTTTCACATTTGTTGTGCTTAGATTGAAGTTAATTGCAATGAGGAAATTCCGAGCGCCAGTTGCCGTTGCACCTGCAGTAGGATGTATCTCGCTTGGACCATAATCTGGGTCCTTCGTAGGGTCCTTTCCAATCAAATCCCTAAGTCCTTCGAACTCACCCTCTCGAATATTGGGGAGGTCCACCCTCTCGGGACGAGTAGCGGCTTTCGAGTAGAGATACACGGGAACATTGCATTTTTGTGAAAACTCGTCAGCAAATTCCTTGGAAAGCTCAATACACTCACCAATAGTGGTGCCATGAAGAGGAATGAATGGAACGACATCTACTGCGCCCATTCTTGGATGCTGACCTTCATGTTTCGTAAGGTCAATCTTTTCTACAGCCAGTTCAGCAGCCTTCAATGCTGCTTCTTTCACTTTTTGTGGTTCACCAATGAAGGTGAATACAGAACGATTATGGTCAGGATCGAATTCAACATCAAGAAGCCTAACGCCTTCAACGCTCTTAACGGCGTCAGATAAGGATTCAATGATTTTCTCGTCGCGACCTTCTGAAAAGTTGGGCACACACTCAATAATCTTCAAGAGACCCACCGAGTGCGCTCGGGACGGAAGATATTGAAAAGCGTTTGGGAGTGTTCATATCATTCCGGAATTTGGGCAAGTCTCTTTGCTAGTTTCTTCTTTTCATCAATATCGGATAATCGATTAATCATTATTCGCTGAGCTTGAGGCGACCCTGCTCCATGCATGGACTCAGTTAGGTACCCTACGGCTGCCCGGCCCATAGTGAGGTTCTCAATTAATCGAAGCATCTTAATTCGGTCCTCAGTAGTGCCAGCATCGGAGCCTGAGAGGTATTTCTCAATGACTCTTCGTGTTTCAGGATTATCCATTTCCTTTGCGCTTGGGCAGGTAACGAAGAGACCTCCTGCTATGTCTTGTAGGAGTCGAGATATCTCATAGGGGAAGCGTGTAACATTCTGCTTGCATATGTTAGCTAGAAGGATATCGACCAAGAAATTACCTGCGGGAGTCTTGTTGCCAGCAGCTGAGCATGCTATCCCACAAGAATAGAGAGTTTCATTGAGATGGGTCATCTCAGTTATCTTGTCTCGAATGTGAGAAGCCCCAGCGACACCATTGTATTCAGCGATAGTTGCAGCAGCTCCAATTAAGACATCGCCAACTCCAACCTTGCACCCGCCATAGCTTTGACGATGATATGCAGCAAACGTATCTACAAGGCGTCCACAGAATTCGGTTTCCCCATTCATGAATATACGTTCATGAGGCACGAATACATCATCGAATACAACCAGGCACTCTTGTCCTCCATAGGAGGGGTTACCACAATCGATGTCGCCCATAGCACTCTCATCTAATCGACGAAGATCACAGGACTGCCTTCCGTAGTAGTAGGTTATGCCCTTTGCATCAGCAGGTACTGCACAGCAGATAGTGAAATCCTTGTCTTCATTTCTCATCGCAAGAGTGGGCATTATCAGATGTTCATGCGAGTTCACTGCTCCTGTTTGATGTGCCTTTGCACCTCGGATTACAACGCCATCATCTCTTCTTTCAACAACATGAACGTAAACATCAGGATCTTGCTGTTCAGATGGTCGTTTTCCTCTATCCCCTTTTGGATCCGTCATGCACCCATCTAATGTCCAATCATGTTTCTCGGTGAGCTTGATATATTCTAGAAATCGTTGATGGTAATCGGTCCCGTGTTTTTCGTCTATCCCATAGGTTGTTAGGAAAACTGCATTCAATGCGTCCATACCGACACATCGCTGAAAACAGGTACCTGATTTTTGACCTAATACACGTTGCATCTTAACCTTATTCTGTAGGTCTTCTGTGTCTTGGTGCAAATGACAAAAACGATTGATTGTGTTTCCCGTAATTGCAGACTGGACAGTCATGATTTCCCTGTAGTCTTCATTATATGCCAAATCATAGGTGAGTGCAACAGAATTTATTGATGCACGAATGATTGGATGATCCACGGGATGTTTTATCTTTTCACCAAGCAGGTATACATTCAAAGGTCCACGGTTTCGCAGACTATCTATGTATTCAGTACCATTCATTAGTGTCATTTGGAAAGCACTCCACTAAAGGAAGAATATTGTTACACAGACCAAGTCAACACTAAAGTGGTTTTTCTTTTTGATTGTTATTTGGTTTTTAAGAACTATCGTCCTTCTAGATATTTGGTGACCCGTTCAGTTTCAAATTGTACTGCGTATATCTCGTTATTTGGTATAGTGATCCTAGTCTATGATATTTGAGCTGAATAAGCATCTAGAACATTTCGTAGAAGCATTGCAATTGTCATTGGACCGACACCGCCAGGAACAGGTGTCACGCATTTTGCTTTCCCTTTCACTGCCTCGAAATCAACATCTCCAAGGGGTGTTGAAACATCTATCACAACTGCACCTTCTTTAATCATATCAGGCGAGATGTAGAACGAATCATCCTCGGATTTTCTTCTTCCAATTGCTGTCACTAGTATGTCAGCCTGACGAGTGAATGATGGTAAATCTGCGGTTCGGGAATGACATACTGTTACTGTAGCGTTTCGATTGAGTAAGAGGAATATCAGAGGCTTACCAACAATGGTGGAGCGGTTGATTATCACCGCATGCTTTCCTGACAAATCATTCATGCCAATCGCATCTAACATTGTAACAATCCCATGTGGTGTTGCAGCACTGAGTGTTTCCCCGCCATAGAATAGGCGATAGATGTTTGTTGGCGAGAATCCATCAACATCTTTCAGAGGGTCAATTGCCTCAATGATTTTCTTTTCGTCAATGTGTTTTGGCAGAGGAAGCTGAACTAGGATACCATGAACCGTTTCGTCCCTATTGAGCTGGTCAATGAGTTTGAGAAGGTCTTCCTGCGAGGTATTCTCTGGAAGTCCATGATGATCAGAAAGGATTCCAGCTTTGCTAGACGCCTTGTGCTTCATGCGTACATACATTTCAGATCCAGGGTCTTCACCCACAATGATTGTAACAAGCTTGGGAGCGACACCATATTTCGCAACAAGTGTTTCAACTTCAGCCTGTACGTCATTTCGGATTCGGTTCGATAGCCGGCGGCCCTTTATTATGCCTTCATCACAGATTGGCTTTTGGTCGTTATCATCAGACATGATTGAATCACCTTGATTTCTAGAATAGACCAGAGATGTTTCCATCCTTATCGATAGTCATGCCATGAGCGGCTGGTTCCTCAGGAAGACCTGGCATCAGGTTCACATCTCCCATATAGATTACAACAAAACCAGCTCCTGCGCTCACAGATGCACCCATAACTTCCGCCACATCTTCTCTCGGGCGGCCTCGTAGACCTTTGTTGTCAGAGAGACTGAATTGTGTTTTGGCAATACATACAGGAAGCTTTCCATAACCACGCTTTTCCAAAGACTTGATGATTCCGCCCGCTCCAGTTTGATATTCAACAGATCGGGACCCGTAAATATTGCAGGCAATTTTCTCGATTTTTGTCTTAAGATCGTCTTCAAGATCATAGGTGAGTTTCATGTTGCTCTTCCTATTTTCTATGGAGTCAATAACGACAGAAGCCAAATCCATTCCACCCTCGCTTCCTTTTGCAAATACCTCGGATATTTCTCCTCTCCAACCCTTACTCTTGCAGTATGTTCGGAGTTTGGCAATGTCCTCGTCTGTATCGTCTGGAAACCTATTCAAAGCAACTACCGCAGGTACTCCGAATTTCTCAATATTTTCCATGTGGGCATCAAGGTTTGAGAAACCAGCTTCCAAATCGTCATATCCATGGTACTTCAATGCACGAATAGTTGTCACTACTACTACGGCATCTATATTGAGATTTCCAGCTCGAGCAGCAATGTTGAAGAATTTTTCAGCGCCTAAATCTGCACCAAAGCCAGCCTCGATAACAACATAATCAAACAGACGCAATGCGATATCAGTGGCAATGATGGAGCTTGTACCGTGAGCGATATTTGCAAAGGGCCCAGTATGTACAAAAGCAGGAGTGCCTTCCACAGTTTGCACCAAATTCGGTTTTAATGCATCTCTGAGAAGCACAGCCATGGCTCCTTCAGCTTTCAAATCCTTTGCATGCATCTCCTTCATATGCATTGTTCGAGCTACTAGGATGTTACCTAGCCGCTTCTTTAAATCGTCATAATCTGTTGCAAGACCAAGAATGGCCATCACTTCAGATGCAGCAGTTATCACAAACGAATCTTCTCGAGGAAATCCATCAAACCGTCCGCCTAATCCAACAATCACCTTCCTGAGAGCTCTATCATTCATATCTAAGGCACGAGGCCAATAGACTCTACGAACATCGATTTCCGGGTCCATATCATGGTGAATATAATTGTCTGTCATAGCACTAAGCAGATTATGAGCTGAAGTCACTGCAGGAAAATCACCCGTAAATAGCAGATTGATTTTCTCAAAAGGAACAACAGTGGATTTGCCACCACCGGCTGCACCGCCCTTCACTCCAAACACTGGACCTAGGGAAGGCTGTCTGAGAGTAACAACTGCCTTCTTTCCCAGGGCATTCAGTGCCATAGAAAGCCCAATTGAATTTGTGGTCTTACCTTCACCTGCAGGAGTAGGATTTGTTGCTGTTACAAGAATAAGTTTCCCCTTTCTCTCACCGAGGTTCTTCCTTATGTCCAGGTTTACTTTAGCCATATACTTGCCATAGAGCTCCAAATATTCTTCAGGAATGCCTGCCATTTCTGCTATTTCTTTGATGTCCTTCATCCACCATCACCTACGAAAACATCCAAACACTATGAAGTCAGAATCGGCAATCATTGATAAAAACAGCTCTCTGGTACGGCTCCTTTCCATTGTGGTAGCGTCAATCCAGTTCTTAATATATCAAATAGCAACAGAATCTTTGAATTGTCATGAGAAATAGGACCATAATCATTGCAGTAATGCTCGTGCTTTGTGCAAGTTCATTCTACTATACTCAACCTGTCACAGCGCAGACGGATATTGCAGATGCAGAAGTTCTGGTCATAATAGCTTCAGGTTTTGGTTGGAACTACTTTGACATCGTAGAAACTCTTGAAGGATGGGGAGTGAATGTTACAACAGTAGTATCAGGTATTAGTCTTACTGTACCCTCTTGTGCTAACCGAGAGCCAAGACCTGTAACGGCAGACATGTTTGTTGAGGATCTTGACAACGATACACTCGACCTATATGATGGTCTAGTTGTCCCATCCGGAGGACACTGGGATGGTCTCTGTAGCAGGGGAGCAGTAAGGAACCTCATAGCAAGAGCGCATGAAAGGGGTCTCGCAGTCGCAACTATGTGTATTGGAAACAGAGTCGTATGTCGCTCTGATATAATAATGAATGATACAAAAGTTGCATACTACGGGATGACAAATTCTGAAATGCGCAATGAAGGAGCTATCGTGGTTAATGGTGCAGTTGTCGTTTCAGACAATGGTATCATTACTGGCGGTTCGGGAAGTGGTCCCCCCAACGGGTATGAGGGAGCACCAACCTATCTTGTGATGGTGGAGTTCATCAAAGAGATTCTTGGAAGGTCATATGTACAAAGTGTTTCCCTTGAACCATCAGAAGGGGAAATAGACACGGAGTTTCAAATAACTGTAAACGTTCATGATCCTTGTTCGGACCTTGTGGGTGTCAATGCTTCTGAAATTTCGGAAGTGTCGGCAACAATATACTCGAAAGCAGATCCAACTCGAACCGAATCTGTGGCGCTCACTCAAATTTACGGTAGTGCATTTGCTTACACAGCGAACTTTACAGCTCCTGATTACGGCGAATTCGGCATTAACATAGAAATTGAAGATGTTGAACGCGTTCTTGAGATCGAAAGTGATCCTGCAACTTTTGAGATCCCAGGTGCACCGGTTGGTCTTGCCATAGATCCAGTTGTTATTGGAGTAGTAATACTTGTACCAGTAGTTGCAGTTGTAGTCTACCTAGGCATCAAGAAGAGAGGAGCGGCATGATGGTTCTCGGTGGTCCAAAAGAACATAAGATGGATTGTCATCTATGTTCTATTGGTCGATTATCATGACAAAACTCCCTCTTGAAGCACTACCCGAAGCATTACCAGACTCAATAGATGATGAGAAGTATGTAATCTGTACATACTATGCAAGACTACCACCCATGCTGGATATCAGGGATCTTGCACAAGGTGCTGCAGTAGAACAAAGTACAGGCACCTGGACCCTTGTTCCAGGTGAAACAGCAGCTGTACGAGAAAGACATGTTGCCAAGGTAATTGGAATTTACGAAACCCCGCAGTACGAATTCAGTCTTCCAAGTAATCTAGAGCGAAGACACTACATCATTCAAATTGCATTCCCATGGGAAAACTTTGGACAGCAGATTCCGATGCTACTCACAACAGTGATTGGAAATATCTCACTTGGACCAATCAAGTGCTTGGACATGAAATTCCCGAAGAGCTGGCTAAAGGGATTCAAGGGACCAAAATTTGGGATTAAAGGTCTCAGGAAGCTTCTCAAGGTCAAGAATCGACCTTTAGTCAACAATATGATCAAGCCTTGCGTTTATTCATCATGCGATATGGGAGCGGAACTCTGCTATGAGGCGGCGGTAGGCGGAGCAGATATTATCAAAGATGATGAACTTCTGGCGAATCCTGATTTCAACACCCTCGAAGATAGAATCCCAAAATTCATGGAAGCGATTGATCGAGCAGATGCGGAAAAGGGTGAGAAAACATTGTTTACTGTGAACATCACTGATAGAGTTACAAAGATGTTCGAGAATGCACAGCGGGCTGTTGAATTGGGAGCGAATGGACTTATGGTCAATTACCTTGCTGTAGGATACTCTGCATTCAGGACAATCTGCGAAGATCCATCCCTCAAAGTACCGGTTCTAGCACACATGGACGTAACTGGTGCCATGTCATATTCCCCGGACATAGGAATAGGGACTAATCTTGTAATTGGAAAATTACCTCGAATATGCGGCTCGGACATCTCGGTCTTTCCAGCACCTTACGGGAAAGCACCGCTTCTGAAGGGAAGATTCCTAGACATGGCGCATGCAATGATCATGCCACTCCACAATATTGAGCAAACCGCACCAATGCCAAGTGGAGGTATTAGTCCAGGTCATGTTGAGGAGGTAATTAGTGATCTTGGACCAGACATTGTCATTGGCACTGGTGCAGGAATTCACGCACATCCGGATGGACCAAGAGCAGGAGCGATTGCATTCAGGCAAGCAATCGATGCCAAAATGCAAGGAATTCCCGTTAGTAGATACGCCAAGGAACATGATGAGCTAAAGAAAGCAATGGACACATGGGGCTCAGGAAAGACTGGCTTCGACCTGTAATGAAAGGTAATGGTTCAAGATGCCTTCTGGGAAAACAGCCAATGAAATAATACAGTGGCTTCTTGAACCATCGAATCCAAGTATTCGTTACTGGACGCTGAAGCAAATTGTTGGCAGAAAAGAGAACGATCCCGATGTGATTGAATCCCGTAATGCCATCATGCGATTGGAATGCATAAGACACATTCTCAAATCAATGAATCCAGAAGGATACTGGGAATCATCAGAGAACAATTACTTACCAAAATACACGGCTAGCACACACAATCTACTCATTCTTGCAGAGTTCGGTGCTAAGATAACTGAGGGCCTCAAAAAGGCCATTGAGCACGTTTTCCTCTATCAAAGGGATTCAGGTCATTTTTTGATGGACATACCAAAGACGGACAAAGGTCGCGCGAGTACTGTCAAAGATGGTTGTTGCTATGATGGAAATATTCTCTGGTACCTTGTTCATTTCGGATATCTTGAAGATGCCCGAACTCAGAAGCTGATACGATTCCAAATAGACTATCATTCTGATGACGTTGGTGGTTGGAAATGTAGAGCATTTCCCATTGACCCATCGAAGGTTTTCCCTGAGAATTGCTTCATGGGTGCTGTGAAGATGCTAAAAGCCCTCTCTTCTATCCCTTCAAATAAAAGGTCCAACGAGATTGAAAAAATCATTGAACAAGAAGTTGAAATCATTCTCGATAATCACGTTTTCAAATACTTGAAAACTCCTGAGGGAAGGAGAAAAGAGAAAGCAGGATGGAAACGTTTTGGCTTTCCCCTCTTTTATCAGTCAGACATTCTAGAGACGCTTGACATTCTCACTAGTCTGGGTGTTGTCGATGATAGAATGCAGGAATCTATTGATCTTGTGGAATCAGCAGAGGGAAAGGATGGTAAGTGGTTATTGAAAAATACGTTCAATGGAAAGATGCTATGTGAAATCGAAGAAAAGGGAGAGCCCTCCAAATGGATTACTTTGAGGGCATCCAGGGTACTCAAGAGATACTATAGAACATGATATTGATTCAATGAGTATTCATTTTTTTCCAGAGACCCTTGTTCCGTCTGTAGTACTCCTTTAGAAATTCAAACTGCTGATCATATATTTCAAGATTGACCGGGTCAGGCTCGAAGACCCTTTCAACTTGGATGTGGTCTGCAGCTCTCTCAAAATCACTGATTTCACCCAGACCGACATATGCGACAAAAGCAACACCCACAGTTCCTGCGGATAGAGGATTACTCATTCTGCAGACAGGTTTCTGAAGTACATCCGCATAAATCTGAGACCATATGTCTGAATTGGCACAGCCACCTATCAAATTCACCTTGGAAACCTTTCCAAGCATCTTGCGCTTTTCGAGCCCATTCATCATCCAGCGAGTGTGAAGGGCAACTCCCTCAAGTACGGCACGAGTCATGTGAGTCTTTTCGTGTGCAAGGGAGAGATTGAAGTATCCACCCCGGACATTGTGATCATCAATTGGGCTCCGCTCACCGAACATCCACGGTGCGAAAAGAAGTCCTTCGGAGCCAGCAGGGGCTCTCTCGGCAATAGAATCAAGGGTTGAATAGGGATTCCGATCTCCTGAGTAACAATCAGAACAAACATCACTTGCAATATCTCGGACATTGAGACATAAATCACAATGCCAATGCTCGCGCAAATGCTTTAGACAAGCCCCAGCAGATTCCATCTCTGCCAATACGAAATACTTGTCGGGCATTGCGCTTCTGATTGACCCAGTATACGTGAAGATGTCTAATTTCCTATCACTAACATGTGCTCCGACCCATCCGCTTGACCCACCATAGATATGGACTTCTTTTTCCCGAACGGCGCCGGAACCTACTCCAGCTGCTGTCATATCACCAGTTCCGTTAATGACATGTGTTAGTGTAGTAAGACCGAGTTGTGCTGCTGCATCGGAAGTTAGAGTTCCAACAATTTCAGTTGATGGTGCCAGACGTGGCAATCGATCTTCATCTAGGTCAATCCAGCCAAGAACTGTTTGAGACCATTCATTCTTGCCTTTTCGAGAATCCATGAACCAAGTTAGATTCGCGCAGTCCCAAGATGTGACATAATCCCCAGTACATTTGAAGATGAGATAGTCCTTACAATCAAGAAATTTGTGAGTTGCTTCATATATTTGGGGTGCTTCTTCTTTTAGCCAGACGATTTTGCCAATGATGTCCTTTCCGCTTGGAATGCCACCAGTTATTCTTAGCATTCTAAGCATCCGTATTGGGTTAGATACAATTCCCTTATTCTGTTTGGCGGCCCGAGTATCCAGCCAAATCATGCAATTCATCAGTGGAGTACCATCTTTGTCAACAGGAATAGTACCCATCATTTGAGTGGAAAACGTGAGCCCGATGACGTCTTCCGGTTTAACATTGCTCTCTTTCAAAACGCGCTGGGTACTAGTACAAATTGCTTGCCACCAATGTTCATTTGGATCTTGCTCAGCCCAGCCAGGTTTTGGATACAAAACAGGGTAGGCAGCTTCTGTGGATGCAATAATCTTGCCGTTCACATCGACTATAGATGCCTTATCACCACTTGTACCAACATCATGAGCAAGGACATATCCTGACATATCTAAACCTCTCGAATACTAATCTCTTACATTAAGCAAGAGGTTGAGAAATACATTTCGTTTTTGATAACGCAGGATAAGAGCAGGAAGTAGAACTGATTCTACTTCAAAAAATGCTCTGGCGCAACTCGACCTGTTTCATCGAATTGCACGCCTTCCATTTCAAGTAAATCTCGTTTCATCGCTGGTCCCCCGCGGTACTTGCCTACTCGTCTATTCATTCTAACGGAACGGTGGCAAGGAACGATAAACGGAAACGGATTGTTCGCTAATGCATTTCCGACGGCTCGAACACCCCTAGTACCTGCCTTTCTTGCAACCCAAGCGTAAGATGTGGTCATTCCTCTTGGAATCTTTCGTTCCGCTTCTAATACCCGAAGTTGAAAGGGCGTACACATTGATTTGTCGACGCGATCCATGGAGATAGTGACGGCCTCGCCCTTACAAAAGTCTATAATGAATGAAACAATGTCCTCTACTCCACTCTTCGTTTCTTTTGCTTCTGGAGCAAGTTTCTTCAATCTACCAAGAACATCTTCCTTAGAGCCAGGCAAAAAGACCCATTTCGCAATGTCATTATCAAAGAGAATTGCACTGTATCCGCGGATAGTTTTGAAGAGTCTGAATTTCATATTATCTGAGATCTTCTGGTGGCTAAAGACATTGCTTCTCGGAAATAATGAGTTATTTCGCGAACTATATCATCTCATCGGCCATGTTCCGAATCTGTTCAATCATTTTTTTTAGCTTGACATCCTTGATGCTGTACAATTTGCGGGTGCCATCACGACGAACGGTGAGAATGTCCGCTTTCACTAATTGAGTAAGATATGCGGAAACAGTTGATTGCGAAAGACCCATGTATGGAAAAATATCGCACTGGCATTGTTCGCCATCAAGTAGGAAATCTACTATCTTCAATCGCTCAGGATTGCTCAACGCCTTGTGAAAATCAGATCTCCATTCCAGTGTTTTTTCTTTTGTCATATAGCAGACTCCTTGATCAATCGCAGCTTTATGGCTTCGGATATTATAGCTTCTTCTATTTGTGCTGCTGTCGGATTACTCTTCAATAATCTCTCTCCCACCTGTATTGCTCTATATCCAATTCCTAATCGTATTGCTTCTTCACTACCAGCTGATTCCTGAGTATAATCAATAATGTTTCGGTGCCTAGATACTGCTTCATTTATTCGAGCTAGAAAACCAGTTTGAGTACATGAGCACTGGCCAACAGCCATGAACACAGTCACCTGCACCTTATTTAACAAGCCTGTAATCTCCTTTACACCTTGTAAACAATAATAGGAAAGCTCGATTTAAGGATACACCATAGTAGAATCTTCATTCAAGTGAGAGTTCATCACCGATTTTTAATGGAACTTCCGCCTGTGCATCTCCATTCTTCACGGTTATCTCCAGAGTGCCATAGCTACCAGTTACAAGAAAAATTCCTCTATCTGGACCTAGAGAATACGTTGGAAACCATTCAACATTCCATCTGAGATCGGATGTGGTTAGAAGATATTGAATCTTATCAGTAGGGGGTATATTGGTGATGATATTTCCAAATCTATCAATTCGAACGACTTCTCCTTGTCGCTCGGTTTGATTGAATGTAAGGGATACTCCCAATGATTGTTTGAATCCTCCAAGGACTTTCCCAGATTGATTCCGAATGTAGTAGGCGGCAGCAGGAGCAAAGACGTCTCGTCCATGGAAGGTTTGGGAGGCTTTTTCACCAATAATGATGGTCGATATGCTTTCAACACTGTCGGAGGTAGCTGCGGGATAGAGAAGACCATTATCAGGACCAATAAATGTGTAATTCTTTGTCTTAACAAGGACGGGATCCCTATCGGTTCCAACACCAGGGTCTACAACACACACAAACACAGTACCTTTCGGGAAAGAACTATAGCTATTGAGTAAAACCCAAGCGGCTTCCCGGATAGATTGTGGGGGGATGCCGTGCGTGAGGTCAACGACTTGTTCAGTGGGACAGAGTGAGTAGATGACTCCTTTCATCACACCAACATATTCAGACTCTCCAAAGTCAGTCAATAAAACAATCATGACGTTGTGCTCCTTCATTCCACTTTTACAAGACGAATCTCATTATAATCTGTGATCACTCTAATATATCCCCGTAGCATCTCGTCAGTTGCTTCTTGGCCAGTGTCAACCTTCAGAACGCCATCCTCAATTCCTCTGAGCTTGGCAGGTGTGCTAATAACGGAAACATGGTCTTTTCCGACCAAATCAATAATCTTTGGACTGATCTGCTGATTCCCTCGTCCAAATAGCATTCCTTGGTGACCTATTGGAGAAACGATAATCCAAGTTTTCGATGGATCTTTTACAGATTCTAAAAGAGATTCCTCATTTACATCATTGAGAACGGAATTGGTTGTGTATATATCGACGCCTAATGTTGTCTTCTTGATGCCTAGAAGGTCTGCAACTGTCTTTACAGTGGTTCCCGGACCAAGAATATACACGCCATCTGGAATCATTTCATCAATTACAAAACGAGCTATGGCTTCCTGAGCCTCTCCTTCATCAACGGTTTCAGGACTAGCTTGTTTTGCCCCTTGGAAGCGTGCTGGAACTGATGGACCTCTGAGATAGCCATACAATTGTATGATGAAACGGTCTTCACGAAATGCGGCCTCATCAGCATCCATGATTTCAAACTCCGCACTCGTAGCTTCACCTTGAAGCATCAAGCGAACTACTTCGGCGGCATCTCGGGGATTAATAACAAAGATTCCTGAATACATCTTTACACCGGATGGAACTCCAATAACAAGAAGGTCATCCAGATTGTTTTCGTTTACTGCATCGAGAATATCACGTGCAGTACCATCTCCGCCAACAAATACCAGCAAACGAACACCAGTCTCGTATAGAGCCAAGGTGCATCGACGTGTGTCTTTGGCTGATGTTTCTGTGTCTATAGAAGCTTCAACAATATCCATATCGAAGTCTGCGTTATTCACACAATCCTCACCCATGGCGCCAGGACAAGTAGCAAAGGAAACCTTAGGAAAGTCGCCAACGCTAAGTAATGCCTTGAGGGTTTCCAAGAATTCACTTGCACGTAGAGGGGCGATTGGCTTAGCTCCCCGCCTCCTTGCTTCATCAACCACGCCATCAGTCCCCTTCAGACCAACTCGACCGCCCATACCTGCAATTGGATTGATGAGTAGACCGACCTTCATATGCAACACCATCGGATAATGTATGTTTACTCAAAGCGCCTTCGCTTTAGCCCTTACGCTTCTACAAATACTAGATAGCTATTCTAAGATGAACATTCCACAATCCAGTTACTTCTTCAATTTTCAACCGGATGGGTTTTAATTTCTTTGTCAGTTGTCTGAAAGATCCGCAACATGGAAAAAAGGAAAGTGGAGTGCGCGGCTAGTTGGCGCACCACACTACACGATAGGGATTACCACGATTATCTAAAGAACGGATTTCCCCATTTAGTTGGAGCACAAGTAGATGTTGGAAGATATCACTCGGAGCGAGATTCAACCTAGTCGCAATTTCTGAAACCTCCCCTGGGCCATTAGCAACAATCTCGCCAAGAATCTGTTCTCTAAGGCTTGGTTCGAGTGTCAAAGGTTCGCGCTTAGACTTTCTAGTCTGTGCGGCTTTGACCTTGGTCATTTCAACTTCTATGTTTTCAAACTTCTTTGACTTCAGGGCGCCTTCGAGAAGGTCTTTTCCTCTCGCCGTTAAGGCAATCACAGAAGTGTAACCCTTCTCAGCACCTGAAAAGCCACAAGCAATATCAGCATGAGAAGCAAAAAAGTCGGTACAATGGGCACACGAGCCAAGTTTTTCGGTCTTGCCCTCTTCATTGATTTTGTTATTGTTTGAGCAGAATAGTCCAATCTTCAAGATGGATAGGTTGAGTCTTTCTTCAAGACGCTTGACTCCGCGCATCTCACATGGAAGACCCACAACTGCTACATTTTTTCCATACTTCCTAAGACTCTCAGCTAATGCATTGAGAACACCAGAGGGAGAATAGCGAGTTCCTGCAAGTTGAGCCACCTCGGATGGTTTTGTCACAGTGATTGCAACAGGATCGTGTTTTTCACCTGTAACTGCTGTAACTGCATCAACAGTCTTTTTTCTGAGAAGATCGGTTATGATACCTGTGACAAATCCTCCGTTAGAGATTGTGTCTGCAAGTTTGTCATCTATCGTACGTACCGCGGAAGTTAGTAAAGGTTGGAGTACTTCCGGATCAACAACCTCTGGGTGTGCCTGAGGACACAAATCAAAACAGAGTCCACATGAATTCGCACCCCTTGTGAGCATACACTTACCAGTTAAGGTTGGAATGCCATCGTCTAGAGTGATGGCTTTACAGAATCCAGCACAAAGTCCACAGCCTTCACAAAGGTTGGTATCAATTACTTCTGATTTTAGCTGTTCAAAACTCACATGACCACTCCCTTATGATGCCCTTTGCATCTGTTGAACAACGGATTTTGGAAAATTCATCTTCATATGATGCTTCTACTTCTGATGGTTCGAATCCGGTTGCATTGTAGGAATCAAACGGATGTTTTGAATTTGCGATGACTGTCCTAAAGCCTCCAAAGAACACATTGGAGAGAACTTCATTACCAGCAATATTGTGAAGTGTTTCAGAAACCTCTGCATAGATTCCATTTCCAGGAGATTCAAACGCATTAATCCAGTTCTTCTGAGCTTCGCGTAGAGATTGTCTTAATTCTTGTACTTGATCCGATGGCTCTTGACCTATGGCCTTCTCGTATCCTTCAACGAGATTGAGGGCTACTGAGATTCCTTTCGAACCATAAATCGTCGCTGCGATTTGAATTGCTTCTTCAATGGGTCTTCCAACCATGATATCAGAGTAGTCGTTTCCAGTTGAGGCAACAATGCCGCCTCTTGGATAACCTGATGCTAAATGGAACCTGAAGAATGTTCCAACAATATCGACAAGCGATTCTGAAATGTCATCTGAGTCATCTGCTAGCTTGTCAGTGGTCCACCAGTTACCCTGCGTCGCAACTTCAATCTTTGCCGCAAGAGAACCAAAGAAGCCAATCATACTAGACGAGGGCTTATCCACCCTATTGACGCATCCTCTGCAAGGAGCATCGAAATCAATACATCGTTGGGCACAGACTGCTGAAACAACTCCACTACAAGGAACACCTTGGTTGTTGAAACAAGTTTCACTAGGTTTGAAGGTACCAGGCCTGAGAATATCGCAGATGTAATTAGATTCGAAAGTCTTGTTGCATGTGCTGCACAAATCTTTGGGCTCTTCATACTCTTTTGCTTCTAGAAGAGCAAGTAATTGTGAAGGTTCAGGAGGGCAACCCAAGACTGAACCGTCAACATCGATCATATTTCCTATTGGTAAAACTTTTCCACCTCGTTGGTTTTTCAAACCAAAGATACCACCGGAGTAAGGGCATGTACCATAGGCAAGAACTTTGTCCGCTTTTTCTGCGAGCGCTTCAATACGGTCTTTATCTTGTTTTTCAGCATAGCCCGTCAGTATGAGAAGATCGACTGCCGCATCCGCATTACCATTGATTGTAAGAGGATGCGAAACCAATTCATAACCCTCCAAATGGTCGAATACAAGCATGTGCCAAGCACATCTGTCGCAACCGTTCAGATGGGCTACTGATACAGTCTTACTCATCGTGTGCCGTCTCCAAGCAAGTTTTGTTGTGCTCATCATTGTAGGTAAGATCAATCAATTCCTCGAAGTCACCAACAATCGTTTCACCCTCAGCAGCCCTCGCGGTGTATTGTGAGATATCCTTTGGACCATATCCCATCTCGGTCATGAAGTTCTTCAAAATTTTAACACGTCTGAGATTCAGAAGATTCGCATCATGGTAGTGACAAGCACCAAAACAGCACCCGATTACAGAAACCGCGAGCGCTCCATCATTGAGGGAATCAATGATTTCGCGTGGTCCGACTCTTCCTGCACAGGGGACCCGAATGATGTTGATTCGCGAGTCATATTTTAGTCTAAGAACTCCTGCAGTGTTTGCCGAACCTTGAGCGCAGTTCTGACAGAGATAAGCAACAATCATTCAGAAACACCTCCAATCTCAGAAGCGGATATCAATGATTCGACTTCAGCTCGAATTTGGTTCTCCCTGTAGTTCCGTATCTGAATAGCGCTAGTAGGACAAGATGGTACACATATACCGCA
>CAYMLT010000012.1:0-4316 GCA_964391265.1 uncultured archaeon | reverse complement strand
GCAGCTATGACAAGCTGCATTAATGACAACCGGAATGCCGTCCTCGCCTACCTGAAGTGCACCAGCACCACAGGTTGTTACACAAGCATTACACTTCACACAGAGGGTTGGATCAATGACTGCAGTGTCAAGTTGTTTTTCGATGTATCCTTTCACGAGAGGTTGAGTTGCAGCTGATGCAGCGCCTCCTGCGTGAGCCACTGTTTGTGTTATATCCTTGGGACCCTGAATCGTGCCCGCTAAGTAGATTCCTTCCTTGCTTGATTTCACAGGACCCATTTTGATATGAAAATCGCGAGCAAATCCTTCTTTTGTGCGAAGAATTCCCATCAGGCTTCCAAGTTTTCCGATTCCAGAAGTAGCATTCATTCCTGCAGAGAGAACAACCATATCTGCTGAGATTTCCATCGGAGTGCTGTCTAGTGTGTTTTCAACTAGCACTTTGATTGTTCCATCTTTACATGGATTTATCTCCGCAGGGCGACCACGAATAAAGTGTATGCCTTTCTTCTGAGCTCGCTTGTAGTACTCCTCGTAATAGAGTCCAGGTGTTCGAATATCAATATAACAAACATAGACATCAGTTTCAGGTAGATGGTCTGCAATGATTCCAGCGTTTTTAATGCCGAACATACAACAAACGCCCGTACACCACTCATTTCCTACCTGTTCATTACGCGAACCGACACATTGCACAACAACTACTGATTTTGGAACCTTTCCATCAGATGGCCGCATGATTCTACCTTTAGTTAGGGTAGTTGGGGCAAGAAGTCGTTCGAATTGTAATTGTGTGATGATATCTGGATGTTCGGAGTGATAAGATGTGATCTCACTTGGATCGTATTCATCATAACCAACTGCAAGAATGATTGAACCGACCTTGAAAGTTTGTTTGGTCTTTTTCTTCATATCAAAATCAATAGCATTGGTCGGGCAGACTAGTTGACATGATCCGCAATCGATACAGTTTCTCTTGTCAACGTTGTATACCGAGGGTAGGGCTTGTGGGAATGGCTTGTAAATTGCTTTTCGGATTCCGTAGCCTTGATCCCATTCGTTTGGCAATTCTACAGGACAGACTTCGGAACAATTTCCACACGAAGTACAGGTATCAACATTCACATAACGTGCATTTGTTGTGACTTCGACCTCGAAATCACCAAAAGTGCCCTCTCTACCTGTCACTTCACTCATCGTGAAGACCTCAATGTTAGGATGAGCCATCACACCATTGAGCAGGGGGCTTACAGTACACATTGGACATTCATCAGTGGGAAAAGTTTTGTTGAGCATCGCCATATGTCCACCAATGGACTCGGCCTTTTCTACGAGTACAACAGGAATGCCTAATTCGGCACAATCCATTGCGGCACGCAGTCCTGCGACACCAGCTCCAACGACCATGACACGTCTTGTTACGGGTATTTGCTCGGTTTCTACAGACTCACTCAGGGCGGCTCTTGCAATTCCTGCCGCCATGTAACGTTCGGCTTTCTTTGTAGCCTCGTCATAATCATCGGTCACCCATGAGATGAACTCGCGAATATTTACCTGGGTGTGTCTGTGAGGATTCAATCCCGCAGCTTCCACTGCATCTGCAAAAGTCTTCCAGTGCTGTTCGTGGGAACATGATGCAACAACTGTACCAGTCAGGTTGAGTTCTTTGATTTTTTCTTTGATCATTTCTGTGCCCTGTTTGGAGCACATGAATAGATACTCAGTTGCATACACAACATTGGGAAGTCTTGCAGCATATTCTTTCAGGGCAACTACGTCGATTTTTCCAGCGATGTTTTCGCCACAATGGCAAATGAAGACTCCAATTCGCTCTTCACTCATTTCTTTGCAGCCTCCAGTTTGAATTCAGGAGCAGTAGTATTGTACTTCAGACCCACATCATCCATTCCCATACAGAATGCTGTAACCTGGGCAATGTTGATGACCGGGATGTTGTAATTAGTTCCATATTCTTTGTTTATCTGCTTCTGACCACCATCGAATTGCAGATGGCAGAATGGACATATATTCAGAATCGCGTCTGCGCCGCTTTCCTGTATTGCCTCCAGTTTCTCAGCCAGCATACGCATTGAGTCATCGGAGTGTGCAGCCTTAACGCCGCCACCGGCGCCACAGCATGCGTATTTCCGGCGATAGTCAACACATTCGACTCCAAGTGCTTCGAGGTAATCCTCGAGAATACTTGGCGCATCAGGGTCATCTATTCCCTTCTCATCGAAGGGTCTCAGGAAATGACAGCCATAATGTACTGCAACTTTTAGCTTTGCTTTGCGTTCGATTACATTTTCAATTTCACTCGGGCCGATATCATAACCAAGGACCTGAGCAATATGTTTGACTGCACGATTAGCTTCAATATGGGTACCCATCGCTTCCAATCGCGAGTTAACCTCCTTCTTCATCTCGGGGTTATGTGATAGAGCATGGTTAACTGAGAAGAGGGTACCAAAACAACCACTACAAGCAGTCAAGATATCAGTTTCATTAGCTTCACCTATGGCAACATTTCTCGCCGCTGCGACCATCCAGTCTTTCTTATCAAAAGATCTGAATACTCCTGGAGCAGGACAGCACGAGGCGCCCTCCATTTCCAGAATATCAAAGCCTAGATTCTTGAGAACAAATCTGGATGTGGATTCAATTGCGGGATAACGATTTGGCATTATGCAACCTAAGAAGAATGAATAGCTCTTTTCCAACTGCTCAGTCCTCCTCTTTCATCTGAAATGGAAGCGTAGCCAGTTTCTTGATCTCTTCCGGTTTGGTGAAGATGGTTGGGGGCACCTCAGGAAGACCTAGTTCCTTTCGCATTTCTTTGATTTTATCATTAATTGGAACTGCATGCCCCGTCGAACGAAGTAATTTCACTGTTTTCCGGTGATTCTCACTCATGAATCCACGTTGAGAAGCGAGATTCCTAAGTTCTACAATCGCATCTGTCACCTTCAAGTTTCGCGGACAACGGTCGAAGCAGGCATAACATGTAGTGCACAGCCATATGTCCGGGTCTTCTAGAATAGTGGCATCTCCAAGAGATGCCCTACTCATGATTTTTCGAGTCCGCATAGCAGTCCATCGGCCTGAAAGACAACTGGCAGTGCACATTCCACATTGCATACATGCATTTGGTTCGTAGCCAGCAATTGCAAGAGCATCGATTATTGCTTGGTCTTTTTTTGAAGGGTCATAGATGTTGGGAGCAGTCCTGAAATCATGGGTTGTCAATAGATATGTCACCTAACGAATTCTAGACTAGAAGAATACAGATTGGTCGCCTTCAGCCATGGTGCGCACAAGTCGATGAAGATCGATGATCTCGCATCCCTTGATGAGGTCGCTTTCTTTTATTCCACGTTCCTTGATGCACATACCACATACGAGGATTTTGCCACCAAGCTCTACGAAGTTTTCAAGTATCTCAACAGTTTTGAAAAACTGTGTGGACTCCTGACCAGATACACCACAGTAAACACCATCCTCCATGAGAATGACGGTTGGGTCTGAATCCTCCATCTTGGAAGCTAAAGCGATTCGTGCCCCAGTAAACGCATTATTCTTGTCATACGGAGTCTTGGAAATTAGAATTGTGAATTTAGTCATATGTTTCACCAGTAATCTCGCGACACTTTATAGTAAATAAATGTTGGGTTTTGATTAAAAATTATTAATGATTGTTCAGTATTGGTTACAAATACGTTACATTTATTTAGTATTGGGAGGTGCCGATTAACGCATCAATCAACGGATATGGATGTCGAAGAAATGGATTATGATGAAGAACTAGATGTCTGTGGAACCATCTGCCCAACTCCAGCAATGAGGACAGCCAAACTGCTCGGAAAAATGAAACCAGGGTCTGTACTGAAAGTCCTCGTTGATTACAAGCCGGCAACGGAATCAGTACCTCGATACATCGCCAAGACGTCACACAAGTTCTTAGGCCTGGAAGAGGATGAAGATGTTGACGGGTGGGCTCTGTATTTTGAAACTGTTAAATAGGCCAGCTTTGAAAATATACAAACCTGCTTGAACTTTGGTAAGGGTTTCCGAGTTAGTTTTCTGAGAAGACGAAGTGATTCTCATCTGTGGCAATTCTATAGAACACTGTTTCTATGAGATGGCAAGAAGATGACAAGCACTTAGTTGGAGATAGCAGATCAAATTTGAACTCGGAAATCTTCTTTGATCTTCTTATAGACACTCATCTTAGTGACTTTTGCAACTCCTTCTATTTTCCCGATAATCTGGATTGCACTATCGATATCATTACTGGTCGCACAACAAATATGCACAAG
>CAYMLT010000011.1:10283-27493 GCA_964391265.1 uncultured archaeon | reverse complement strand
CATGGGATATACTTAGAGTCGCTTCAGGAAATAGTCAGCCACAGTTGGTTCAAACCCTACCTCAAATACTAGCTTATTTCGAATCTTTTGCATATCAAGCGAGGGGTCTTCATCTCTGAAAGTCTTTACTAATGCAATGATGGATTCTCGTATTTCCCATGGGTAGACTGTCCAGCTATCTACAAGTTGCATATAGAAATCAGGAACAATGCGGGAGGTTTTCTTAAGGTGAAGAACAGCACTACGAAGTCGCTTTGCTCCAAGACTCTTAACATACTCAATTGCATGACACAAGCTCTCTCCTGAGTCGGCCACTTCATCAATAATGAGCACATTCTTATCTTCGATTGGGATTGAGAGTGGTTGAGTGATCTTAGGCTCTCTTCCATGTTCACCCAAATCAGTGTAGTACTCAATTCGAACATTGAACATTGCATTTGCGTATAGGACATCAGAAAGAATCCTAGCAGGTATCCAACCGCCGCGTGCAATTCCAATTATTAAATCTGGAACGAACCCGCTTTCGACAATACGCTCAGAGAGCTGGAGAGTCAGATTATATACATCACTCCAACTTAGGATAAGGTATTTCATAAATCACAACTACTAATCAGATTTGAGCTGTCCACTCCAAACTACCTAATTAGTCTCTCCCATGAAAAGGCACAAGGTACAAGAAGGCATGATAACTAGGATTGGTGTGGTTGGTATGAAACCAGATCTGCTTCTGACAAACATCGGACAACTGGCAACATTGGCGAATGCTAATACGAAACCGAAAACAGGAGAGGACATGAGAGAACTATCGATAATTGAGAAGGGGGCTGTAGCAGTCAAGGATGGTCTAATTGTAGCAGTAGGCACAACCTCAGATGTTCTTGCTCAGATTGACGGGAACGATCTGATACCGCAAATCGATCTGCCAGGCATGCTCGCTCTACCAGGTTTTATCGATAGCCATACTCATCTTGTGTTTGGCGGGTCTCGAGAGAACGACTTTGCCATGAAGCTTGCAGGCAAGAGCTACATGGAGATTCTGGATGCGGGAGGCGGCATTTTAAACACTCTCCGAGCAACGCGTAAGGCGTCAAAATCAGATTTGGTAAGAAATGGCTTCTCCTTTGCACAGAGGATGCTGGGTGAAGGAACAACTACACTAGAGTCAAAGAGTGGGTATGGATTAGACACCAAGAATGAGTTGAAAATACTACAAGCCATTAACGCCTTACGTGAAAAACTACCGATGGGAATTGCATCCACTTTCCTTGGAGCTCACGCAATCCCGCCAGAGTATGAAAATCGGACAGAAGACTATGTAAGTCTTGTAATTGAAGAAATGATACCAGCTGTGGCAAAGGAGAACCTCGCAGAATTTTGTGATGTGTTCTGTGAAAAGGGAGTATTTAATGTAGAACAATCACGAAGAATACTTCTTGCTGCAAAAGAAGCAGGTATGAAGGTAAAAGTACATGCCGATGAGATTGTACCACTAGGAGGCGCAGAACTTGCTGCAGAAGTTGGAGCAGTTTCTGCAGACCATCTATTGATGGCATCAGATGATGGATTAGAGGCAATGAAAAAATCGGGTACGATTGCGACATTGCTTCCAGGTACGGCATTCAGTCTCAATACGGACTATGCGCGAGCTAGAGATATGATCGAGATGGGACTTCCAGTCGCAGTGGCAACGGATTTTAATCCAAACTGTGCCAACGAATCACTATTCTTCTCTTTTGCTCTCTCCTGCTATAAGATGAAGATGCATCCAAGAGAGGTTATATCATCTCTTACGATAAATAGTGCCCATGCCCTAGATCGTGTAGATACAATAGGCAGCATTGAGGTTGGAAAACGAGCCGATATCGTTGTCTTGGAATGTCCCAATCCAGAATTCCTGGCATACAGATTCGGAGTGAATCTTATTCATACTGTTATTGCTAATGGAGATGTCGTGCACACAAAACTTGGACCATGATGTCAATTCTTGTGGGCTCGAAAATTAGCTAACCAATCAGTGGCTGTTTCATCATTCTTCACCCACTCAACAAAACTCATGAGTTTTTCCATAGTCTGGGGGTGAACAAGATGCTCTAGTTCGCAGGCATCAGCATTCGCTATTTTTGGATTCAGCCCAATCATTTCAAAGAACCATCTCAATGCTTCATGGGTCTTCTCAAGTCGGACAGCAATCTTCTTCCCCTTCTTAGTAAGACTGACCTCCCGAGTATAGCGTTCATAATTCACAAGGTCAAAGTCAGGATGTGAGAGTTTGCGAAGAACATATGTTACACTGGGTAGCTTTACTCCGTGGGCTTCAGCAATATCAGACACACTTGCGGTCTTACCCTCTTTCTCAAGTTCGTAAATAGTCTCTAGATATTGTTCCATTGATTTTGACAGATTAACCAAACTCAACGCACCCTCTGAACAGGAAAATCATTCTTAGACATGTCTAACAATTCAATACTTGAAAACTACATAAACCTTCACGCGTGACAGTTTTATGTGACAACCATTAAGACTATGAAACTCACTTGCCCCAACTGCAACGGTGGCTTTCTTGCAAATGTGCTGGGGTCTTTTGGTTCCAGAGGGGTTGATGAAAACCTATGTCGAGAATATTGGGGATACAACCCAATGCTATCATTCCTGACGATGTGCCCTCATTGTGAACATGTTAGCTATCCATCTGATTTTGAACAAACGGAAGCCAAGGCAGAAGAGGATTTGGTCCATGCACCAGAAACCTGTGAAACCTACGTCAAATTAGCTGAAAAGATGATTGACGAGAACGGACACCCCTATCCTATAGCATCACTCTATCATCGGGGTGCCTGCTGCAGAAAACTACAGGGAGAAGATTCAGCCGCCTTATTTAGAATGGCGCATAAGTACTACCTAATGGCAAAGGATAATGGAATGGAATCCGGTGAAGATATCAAAGAGGTCAATATTGATGAATTGATTGAAAGAACCTCAGTATGATGATTACTCTTCAAGGAAACTTCCAATAACCTTCTCTGCGGCTTCAACGATTTTGTTAGTATGCATCATGCCACGAACTGCAGTGATATCCTTGTGCAATACACGATCTTTCTCCAAAGTGGGCACTTCTTCTCGGATTGTAGAACGCACACTCTCAAGAGGCGCAGATGGCTTGAGCGGTGCCAGAAAATCTACACCTTGTGTTGCACATAGATACTCTATGGCAATCACATTGGTTACATTCTCCAGAATCGTTCTAGCTTTTCTCGCAGCAATAGTACCCATGCTCACATGATCTTCTTGATCCGCACTTGTCGGAATAGAATCAACGCTCGCGGGATGTGCAAGAACCTTGTTTTCGGATACCAAGGCGGCTGCAGTGTATTGCAAAATCATCATTCCTGACTGAAGACCACTATCTTTTGTAAGAAAGGCAGGCAAACCACTAAGGTCTGGATTCACCAATCGGTTAACCCTTCTTTCAGACATGTTAGCAATCTCTGACAGAGCGATTCCAAGGAAATCCATCACAAGTGCAATAGGTTGACCGTGGAAATTACCTCCTGAGAGAACAGTGTCACCATCAGGAAATACAAGGGGGTTATCTGTTGCAGAGTTGATTTCGGTTTCCAATACGCTTCGTACATACCTAATTGTGTCAAGTGATGCCCCCAATACTTGGGGAATACATCTGAGAGAGTAGGCATCTTGAACTTTGCCACAATTAGCATGGGATTGATTGATTTCACTGTCAGGTAGCAGTTTTCGCATCGCTTCTGCAATATGCGATTGCCCCTCGTGTGGGCGAATTTCATGAATTCGCGCATCGTACGCAGCACGAGTACCTCTGAGAGCTTCGAGGGTCATGGCAGCAGCAATTGTTGAATTTCTTACAAGTGACATCGCATCGTGAATGGCAAGCACACCAATAGATGTCATAGGCTGAGTTCCATTGATGAGAGCAACTCCTTCCTTGGCTTGGAGTTCAACTGGAGTGATTCCAGCATTCTTCATAGCCTTGGCGCCATCCATACGTTCACCCTTATGATATGTTTCACCCTCTCCTATCATGACCAGTACCATATGAGCGAGGGGAGCTAGATCGCCACTAGAACCAACCGAACCTTGTTCAGGAACGAGAGGCACGACATCTTTGTTCAGCATTGAGAGGAGGGTTTCTACCACTTCCAATCGGATTCCTGAAAACCCTTTGGAGAGCGCGTTAGCCCGAAGGATCATCATGCCGCGTACTACTTCATTTGGAAATGGATTCCCTACACCAACGCTGTGGCTTCTAATGAGATTCACCTGCAGAGTAGCAAGATCCTTTCTATCAATCGAAACATTTGCCAAGTCTCCAAAGCCTGTGTTTACACCATAGACGGTACGTCCTTCGTCGAGAGCTCGTTCAATGACTGCACGACTGTTTTGTATCTTGATTCGCGTAGTTTCGTCAAGAACCACCTTCTCTCCTTGACGTGCAACTTTGATGACATCTTCTATTGTTAGACTCTCACCATCAATTGATACAACCACAATATCCAGACTCCAATCTCTATCGAAGGTCCGTAGAATTGACCTAGCAGTAAATATCATCCGCGATGCGTTGCTTTAGTAATTATCGTTCGCTGTGAGATATCATATACAGGCTGACCAGTCTCTTTATGTCAATTGACCCCTTTTCTAGCCTATCATTAGGAAGTCATCTTGAGATAATTCAAAGGAATCAGAGATTCAAAGGTTTTGATCAGGACTCCGTTACTGCAATAATTCATGCGACAGATCCTAGACGGGCTAATGACTAGAAGAGGTGTTTTCCTTGGCAGAGGTTCAAGACGCAATTAGAAGAGAGATAGAGGAGATGGTGAATAGGGAAACTAAAGCTTGGGATACTCAGGATGTTGAACTCCTCATAGGTATTTTTCATCCCGATATGGTCTGGCCTTGGCCTGAAACTCCTCAGTCACATGACCCAATAAACTGGGTAATTGACTGGGGAAAATATGATTATACCCGGTGGAAATCTCTATGGCAGGATTTGTTTGATAATTATAGACTCGTTCATAACAGCAGGAAAATCCAAAGAATCGCAGTTTCTAGTGAGGGTGACGGTGCCTTTGCTGTTGTGGATATTGATACACTTTGGGTAGGCAAAGACGGGAATGAGAATCATTGGGTAGGAAGAGTATGCAAGGTTTACACTAAGGTCAAGAATGAATGGAAATTGATCATGCACACAGGAGTTCTAGATTATTCCGCATTGGCGTGATATTTATTTCTCGAGATTCTTCCTGACTAGATCCTCAACTAATCCATCCTTAGGCATGTAGGGCAATGTAATTTGTCCGGAATCACCCATAGTTTGATTCCATTCGAGCGCGGTTTCTATGGCATGGTCATTTCTTGCCCAGGCTCTTCTTGAAACTCCACACATAGTATCCCAATCAAGACCCATACGAATGATTGTATCGACTCGCTCGCTGCCATCCAATACAAGTCCAAAACCACCATTGATGGCCTTCCCCGTGCCTACGCCTCCACCATTAGAAAGTACACAGAGGCTCATACCTCGAGCTGCATTTCCTGCCCAGCATTGATGGGCCATGTCGCTGGTGATGTTACTTCCATCGTGGATATTTGCAGTTTCTCGGAATGGCGAGTCCGTTCCGCCCGTGTCATGATGGTCGCGTCCAAGCATGATTGGTCCGACCTTGCCTTCACGAACCATCTTGTTGAATTGAAGTGCGATTTTCACTCGTCCCTGGGCATCAGCATAAAGAATACGAGCTTGTGATCCAACAACAAGAGCATGCTTCTCTGCATCTCGTATCCAGTGGTAATTATCGCGGTCTTGGCCCCTTCTATTAGGGTCGATACATGCCATTGCCATTTTGTCTGTTGCAATAAGGTCCTCATGCTTGCCACTCAGACACACCCATCTAAAGGGGCCATAACCATAATCGAAACATATCGGCCCCATGATATCCTCAACATATGATGGAAAAATAAACCCGTCATTGGTATCCTTTCCATTCTTTGCAATCTCTGTTACGCCTGCATCGAAAACCGCTTTCATGAAGCTGTTACCATAGTCCCAGAAGAACGTTCCACGTTCAGCCATTGTTTTGATGAGCGCGAATTGTCTGTGGAGGGATTGGTCCACAAGGTCTCTGAATCTATCTCGGTCATTCTTCAGAAGGTTTCTACCATCATCGAATGTGACACCCGCAGGAGTGTATCCTCCACTATAAACAGCATGGCAGGAGGTTTGATCTGAAGCCAGTTCTACGCTGATATCATTATCAACAACGTATTGCCAGACGTCCACAATATTCCCGTGGTAACCTATTGAAACAGCTTTTCCACTTTTGCGGTATGCAACAACCCATTCGAATACTTCATCGAGGTTGGATGACCACTTGCTCAGCCATCCTTGTTCACTTCGAGTTTCAATTCTGCTCTTGTCAACCTCAGCGATGACACCAATACCACCTGAAATCTCAATCGCTTTCGCTTGTGCACCACTCATTCCACCGAGACCTGATGTGATGAAGAGTTTTCTACTCAGGTCCCTATCTTCAGGTAGGCCAAGATAGAGGCGTCCTGCATTAAGCAGGGTAATATAGGTTCCATGGACTATTCCTTGAGGGCCTATATACATCCATCCACCAGCAGTCATTTGTATGGGGAACTAACAGAATGCTAGTTCCTGTCCATAATTGACGACGCCGAGGGCAGATGCATAATGGAAATCTTCTGTATTGTCAAACATTCCAATCATAAGACCATTGGTTGAGATTACTCGAGGTGCATCTCTCTTGGTTGGAAAGAGACCAATAGGATGACCAGAGCTCATCACAAGAGTTTGCTCTTCGGTCATGGTTTCCAAATACTTCTTGGTTAAACGGTATTGAAGCCAATTAGCGAAAGTCTGTCCAGATTCGCCATATGTCACCAGCTCGTAAGGATACAATGCAACATCAAAATCAAGATTGTTATCTATCATCAGCTGCATTGCTCTTGCTTCAAGTATTCCTTTGTACTCATCAATGGGTCTCGCCTTTATTGCCCCCTCAGGTCGATACCTGTAGCCGTAAACGCGACCTCTTGTCTTCAGCTCTTTGAGAAACTCTGGAGCAAGAATCTCATGAATCTCTTGTGGCACGTATCGTAGGGCATTCTTTACTGCCATGATAGTGTCTTTTTCGTTCAAGTAAAAGCCCCTATTCGGAGCCCGCCTATACTGTGGATCGAACACAGGATCTGGAGGCAATTCATCTGATAGTCGAATGGTCATCGCTTTTGATACATCAGGAGTCAAAATACCACTTCCTCGCAAGGTGATTTTGAATAAATTCCTAGATAAAAGAGTCGCCACTTAGGAAATTAGGTATCGCATCTATTCGACATTCGCGGATTCTATCATTTCTCTGATCTTCCGGTCCCTAGGACCTTCGAAGTATTGATGGTGCGTTGAAATTGACACTTTTGCATTTTTAATGAAATCAGTTCGTCTAATGCTTCGAACAATTTCGTCGAGCTCAATCAAGGTATCGACTGCAAATAATCCTCCAGCAACCGGCTCAGCAACGGACAGAAAAAGCTGCCAGAGAGGGAAACTATAATTCTCCTCAAGCCATGATTCTAGCTCTCTTGGTCCAATCTTCTTTTGATCATAGGTAAACCATATCACAAAGGGAATGCTACTAGCTGCTCCCAACTCTAGGAGTACTGATGTGTAGACACTGTTTGAGGCTTCAATTTCCTCAAGCACTCTTCGGACTCTTCTAGCCGTCAACCCAGTTTTGTTTGCTATGTCAACAATAGGCATTTTTGCATCTTCAAGCAGGCATTTTATCACTCGGAGGTGCAGGTTTCCAAGAGCAGCGGTTCCTCCTTTTGATTGAAGGATTGTATGCAAATCGACATTGTCTACACTGTCAAGTGACCGAAGATGAGTAGCGATAGCCATTAGCTCATCTGTTGATGTGTATTCACCAATCAACAAATATGAGCCATCAGTATAGGATGATGCGGCAATTATCCATGGACTTGCCCCAATCTCATTTACGAATTCTACTTCATCTCTGGAACCATCTGTCGATAATATGGCAAAAGCAAATTCAGAGCCAATCATTGCCGTAGATAAACTCACAATATAAGCAGAAATTACATTTGTTTCCTCAAGTCGGGTGATTCTCTTTCGTATTGCGTTAGCAGAGATGCCATGTTTGCGAGAAAGCTCTTCATAAGTAATGCGGCAATTACTATTCAAATCTTGGAGAATCCCTTTATCTATGGCATCCATCTTTCTCACCACGCATTCAGTACTGGCAAGGTGAGGAACATGAATCCGAAAGAAAAGTCTGCCGTACCCCGCCAACTGACATCCTTTCTGCAGATGGAAAAGAATGCATGTTGTAAGTAGGGCCTTGTCGGATATGGGACCAGGCCCATTGGGGGGAAGGAGAGAGGGAAATTGTAAATGGCACGCCTTAGCTGGGTGTAGGCGTCCTTCAAACGGTCTTTCTCATCTCGAGAAGAGAGTAAGGCACTTTCACTAGAGCATCTCGCCCATGCTTGAGTAGGATTTTTTTAATCTCTCCGGATTCAAGAAGATAAAGCGGTTGACGCATATCTTGAAGATTGGGAATCCTGCGAAGTAATCGCTGAGATGTTAATCTACGAAGAGCAAAGCTCACAGTTCTCAAAGGAAGCTTTGATTTGCTGCTAATCTCCTTTGGCGACATTGGCCCTGTTGTTGCCAAACTATGAAGAACGATTCGTGCGCTTTTTGGAATACTAAACGACATTGTAGTTCATTCAAAGATAGGCTAACAAATGGATATCTATTCGCGGGATTCAGCAGGTTCAGAAATAAGCTACTGAAGGGAGTACCATGCCAAAATGCGAACCATTGAGTTCGGAAAAGAACAAATTCCTAGTTTTTTGATGTTTGTGGGATATGGAACACTTTCTGGTAGTGGATTTTCGTCCCTCAATTGGAAAAAGCAGCCTAGAAAGAACTAGGGGGGAGTTATGGCATCAAAGAACGCATAATCTGGAGGTGCAGTGAAATCCATGAATGCAGTCCACATGCAATCTTGCCCAATGATGTCAAGATTAAAACCCATTTTCTCTAGATTAAGCAGATACTCAAGGGTTCGTATCATTCCATGGAGGAGTTCACTAGCCATTAGGGATCCGTTATTCATAGATGGTTCACCCTTGGCGCGAAGTGGCAACGAAGATTCAATTTCAATGGTTATTTCATCGCCCCTATCCGGGTGCCGAACAAGGAGAATTCGTACCCAGTCATCCTGATGGAGAAGTGAAACTGACTCTTGGTCATCATTAAGATCAGAATAAGAAGGAGATATTTGAACGAGTTCATTGTACTTATCAAAAAGGGTGCCCTTGTCAGTCATTGCGATTCAAGAATAGATTATAATCAAGTGAATATCTATTCGCCGTAACCTGCAAGTGCGGAAAAAAGCTTTCTCACTTCAAGTGGAAGCTAAAACCATGCACTGCAGGTGAGGATATAGTCAATCAACGCAAGAAACATACTTCGCAATCTAAATAGCATGAAAATGGTTTCTGCTATGATAGCCAATCTATAATTGAAGTTGTGATTATAAAATGGGAGGAATAGTATTCTTTCGAACCAAAATGATGAATGTTATTTCAGAGTTCTACACAAATAAACTTGGGATGGAGGTATGGCTAGGACAACCAGATTGTACAATCTTTCATCATGAAAATCTACTGATTGGTTTTTGTCAAAGAGATACGGCCGAGGTAGAGGGTATGATTACGTTCTTTTATACAACAAAGGAAGAAGTGGATACTGTCTTCCAACAAGTATCAGATAGTGCAGAAGGAGAGCCCAAGGAGAATCGTAGGTACAATATCTATCAATTCTTTGGAAGAGACCCAGAGGGACGATCTTTGGAATTTCAGATTTTTCTTCATCCAACTAAGCATATCTAAACAAACCATGATAGGATAGGTTGTCCTATCGATGGCGATAAATCAAAGTGCGACTACCGATTTCTGTTCAGCGTTCCAGCCTAATTTCATGGCAGTTTGAAATGCTGTACTTGATTCCTTGTACTTTTCAACGATCCATAATGCAAGACGATACTGGTTCCAGAGGTTGGCATCCTCAGGTTCTGCCTTCACCATTTTCTTCAGATTCTTCTCAATTTTCTTATATTTCTTGATTTCTTCAGAACGCATCTTCTTTATTTCTTTCAGAAGATTGTAAATATACTCGGGGGAGCGATCGAACTGAAAATCAAGGAACTCTTTCGGGCGATCTTTAAGAAAGGCGATGATAGCAGCACTAGGTGTATCAGTAGCACGCCAATACTCCCCCTGGACAAGCTTGGCCTCGTATCCTTCCTGTAAAAATATCAGAAGCTCGTGAAAATTTTTTGTGAGAGAATATTCACTTCCGTAATATTGTACACAACAATCCCATGCATGGTAAACCAATCTATTGCCAATTTCATAAGCGATCCCAGGTGAAGGATTAATCTTCTTCATATCAGTAAATACCGATTTTACGGTGTACGTGTTCCTTTTTGCCAAGCTCACCTCTAAATCACCAACCAAATTCATACTAAGTATTATCATAAATAAATCATTACAGGATGGGCTACCATGTGAGATGTTGGTCCCTACGGACCTCATCAGGCGACTTAATCTGGCCACCTACTTGGTGATATGGAAGAGGCACTATTCTCATGACTGCTCGTTCAACACGTGAGTCAAATAACATGTAGAAATATCCTCCTAACACATCAGTAGCATCAACAATTACGCTTGGTTTGCCGCCCCTGCGAATGACATAGAGGTCAAGACGTGAATGAGTTGATTTTGCGTTCAATGAAAAGCTGTAGTAATCAGAAACGAGTCCCAATCCAACGATACAACCGATTCCATAGAACACACTCAGTATGATGTCAAAGACGAATCGACCAAACAAGACCTGCAAAGCAGTAAGTGAAAAAATGGCATTTACTATTGCAGGGAGTATGGTCCAAAGGAGAATAATCCATACCAATCGACGGGAAATGAAGAGCTCGGTTTCAGTTTCACCGGTCGCATTTTTTGTCAGTTTTATATAGATTCCAAGACCAATGGCAATTGCTCCTAAACTAGTTAGAACAAGAACTACTCTTGCAAAATCAGATCCCAGAAGAGTTAGAAAGTATTGATCCACTGGCGATACTTGAAGAGAGAGATAGCTTGGATCAGTTATAGCTCCACCAAGTATCAATACCAAGGTAGCAAGACCACTTAGAGCGATCATCAGAATTGGCCAAAACACCATCCAAGGGTCTACACGCTGTTCCCATAATTCACTTGCATTACGATTTTCTTCACCCAAACCTTTCCACCTAGTAACAATTTTACGTAAATGAATAAAAAGTATTCTTGACCATATTAGAAAAGAAGACTCCAATCCATCCACAATGGGAGCGGTACTAAAATACGAATGTACACGAGTATTCCGAGTACAAGAAGCGATAGAAAAACAACACCCCAATCTCGCTTTCGAAAAGAGAGCGTTTCTAGGTAGGTTCGTTTTTCGGAAGCACCAAATCCTCTTGACTCCATACTCTCAGCGATGGAAAGAGCTCTTCGGATGGACACAATAATTAATGGAACAATTATGGGCACAATATTCCGGATTCGTTTCAGTATGTTACCCTTATCAAGTTCTATTCCCCTTGCACGCTGCGCATCCATTATAGCAAATGCTTCTTCGCCCAATGTTGGCACGTATCTCATAGCCATGCTCATTGCAAATGCAAATTCGAATTTCACATGCATCTGAATCAGTGCTTGAGATAATTCATCAGGATGCACTGTGAGGAAGAATAGAGAGAAAGATGCCATTAATGCAACAAGTCGGAGAGATAATGCAACTGAATATGAGAAGGGAGCCGGAACACTAGAGAGCAAAGTATTGAATATTATGATGAATAGAAGCAGCGGCGCTAATCCTTTCATGCTTCTGGCCCATCTTCGAAGAGATTTCGCTGCAGCGATTAAAGGAAGTATACAGCCAATAATAATCAGCAATGGAATAATTGTGATGAACATCAGTGAAATAGATGCAAGCACGATAGAGAGCAGAAGTTTTGCTCGAGGGTCTAGATTATGGACCAACGATTCCTGACGAGTGTATTGGAATACTTCTAAGAACGACACCCTATGCACCTCCTATCAATTCAACGATTGCATCCTCTAGTTCCTGCAACAATGTTAGCCGAGGGGATATTTCAGGGAAGATTAAATTCAGTGCCCTAGCAGCCTTTGTGAGTTCAGGAGGAGTAAGAGAGCATCTTTCAATCACTACATCATTTGTCAGGACTGTACCTGTAGGGCCATCTGCAACAATCTTGCCATCAGCCATTACAATAGTTCGAGAAAAGTTCTCGATTACAAATTCTATATCATGTGTAACGCAGAGTACTGCACAGCCTCTATTATTCAGTTCCCGCAACAATTCCGATAGATTCTGTTTCTGCCTTGCATCTTGACCAATAGTAGGTTCATCTAGAGCTAATACTTGTGGCTCGATGGCGAGAACAGATGCAAGAGCTACCCTTTTGCGTTCTCCTCCTGATAGAGAGAAGGGGGATCTCTCCATTAGTTCAGTGATGCCCAATCGTGATAGGGTTCGTGAACACTTCTCTTCAATTTCCTCATCACTATAGCCAAGATTCTTGAGACCGAAAGTAACCTCTTTTTCAACTGTGTCCAAGAACAATTGGTGATCAGGATTCTGCCAAACGAGACCAACTACTTTGGCAATCTCTGCAACAGACATCGTTGATGTGTCAGCACCCTTAAGGAAAACATGTCCTGATTGAGGACGTAGTAGCCCATTCATTTGTTTAACTAAGGTTGTCTTGCCTGCACCATTTGCACCCATAATTGCAACCCTTTCTCCTTCGCTAATATGTAGAGATACACCACTCAGAGCAGGATAGATTCCATCATAAGCGAAATGAACATTATCAACTATAATCATCTCTGGATCATCTCCTTGACAAGATTAGCCAATTCCTCTCCAGTCAAAGGGATCTTCTCAAGTTCAATACCTCGCTTTTGCAACTTCTTGTATATCCAGGTTGCCTTTGGAATGCCTATTCCTATTTCCTCACAAATGTCAGACACAAGCACTTCACGAGGGAGTCCATCTGCAACAATTCGACCCTTGTCCATTAGAAGTATGCGAGAAGCTTCCCGTGATACGAGATCAAGTCTGTGCTCTACAAGAACAATAGTCATTCCCTGTTTGTTCAAATCGTTCAGTATTTCCAGAATAGATTCAGCGCTCTTTGGATCGAGATTTGAGGTTGGTTCATCAGCCACGAGAATCTTGGGTTGTAAAGCTAATGTAGCTGCCAATGCGACGAGCTGTTGTTGGCCTCCAGACATCTCATGAGGGTGTTTATCGCGAAGGTATTCAAGGCCCATTCGTTCTATGAGGGCTTCAACACGTCGACGAATTTCTGGAGGAGGGATACCAAGATTTTCTGGGCCAAATGCGATTTCTTTGGCCACATTAAGTGTTACAAGCTGATTAGAGGGATTCTGGAACACCATTCCTGCAACAGTTGCTAAATCTGCAACTCTTGCCTCGCGGGTATCAATTCCATCAACGTAGACATTTCCGGCAATGTATCCACGATGGAACTGAGGTACGAGTCCATTAATTGCACGACACAATGTGGTCTTGCCGCACCCAGAAGGTCCGCTAATAACAATATATTCGCCCTCCGCGATATTGAAATTGATCCTACGCAGGGCTAGCGATTCCGCTCCAAGGTATTTGAAACTGAAATCAGCGAATTCCACCAGCGCCAAAGCGTCATCTCCCATCCTATTCGGAACCAAGACCTGCTTGGTTTCTTTGCACAGCATCCCTTATCAGCTCGACTGAATGAGCCAGAGCCTTTGTGCGACCTCTCTTTCCGTTGGCACCTGCTGCATTGGGATGACCTCCACCTTTACCATCGATTAGCTCTCCAATTGGTTCCATAACATCCGTACTCAAATTCACTCCGGTGATGTTGTAAAACTCCTGGGTACTTCTAGTACTAATCCGAACAACATTCTTGGAAGGTTTCCCACCAACTATGGCCACATCTGCACCTAGTTCTATTAGTCCTCGACATGCACTTGCTTCGTATGCACCTATCTTTGCAGTAACAATTAGCCATTCACCAACATTATGGATATCTAGGCGCCTAGCCGCTTTTAGTCTTGCAATTCTCTCGGACCTGTCAGCTTTGATGACGAGAGCTCCAACACACGCATTGTAATCTGCGCCGCATTTGATGAGAGAAACAGCTGTTTCCAGGGTTTTTTGATCAGCATAGAAGAATCTTCGCGTGTCAAAAAGCATCCCTGTCAGAAGCAAATCTGCAATGAGTTTTGTGATAGGAACGTCGAGTTGTATGTATAAATCAGTCAGCACTTCACATACTGAAGAACGATCACTCTTGACTATGGCATAATCTGCAATCTCATGTATTCGGGGATTCTCTTCGTGATGGTCAATTATCAAAACCTTGGAGGGATCAAGCACGTATTGTATCATCGCAGGTCCTAATTGGAGCGAGCTATTCGTATCCAATATAACAACGAATTCATAGTCGCGATTTGTTTCTTCTATAATCTCCATATCTGGAGCAAGTTTTGATAGAACCTGATTTGCTAATCTACTGATATCATCGCATGCCAGCGTTGCTATTCCTTCTGGATTGAGAAATTTGTACAGATGCGAGAAGGCAATCATGGCACATACTGCATCGGGATCTGCGTTATGATGACCAAGTATCAAGACATCTTTTGTCGTTGACAGAAGGTCTCTAACATTCAATCATTCTTCATCTCCATTAGTCTTTTCTGAAGCCAATCGGATCCGAACTCAGATGCTCTCTCAATTACTTGATTCAGGTCCGTTCCAGTGTCATATTTTTGAGTGATCTCGATAATAATTTCAATATCCAGCTGTTCAGAGAGATCCAGACTACAACTTACATCTAGATTGTCAATGCTTTTTATCGGAATGATGCTAAAGATATAGTTACTAATCTCATATTCGCATTCTTCTGCGAGCTGCCCGATATGCTCTTCGTCGAGTTCCGGGAGCCCAATTTCAACAACAGGCGTCATCGGGCTCATTGGAGACTAAGATTGAGCTTTCCAAGCTCGATTGAAATTTCATTCTTCATCTCATTAAGCTTGGTTTCAAGCTCAGTTACCTTCCGGCTCGTGGATTCTGCGCGTCTCTTCAGGGTGTCCTCACGTTCCTCAAGATCAGCGGTTATTTTCGCCTTTTCCACCTGAAACATAACTGAGCCTACAGCTTTGTAAGCAACTGCATCCTCTGGATGTTTCTTGAGTTCTTCTACCGTTAGAGAGATCTCGCTAAGCTCTTGCTGAGTCACAAGATTTTGAGTCTTGAAGGACTCGTAAATGCGTCGCTGATTCTCATAATTCCTGATTTTATCCTCTAGAGCAGGGGGTAATGTCTGTGCCATATTATTAACCACCGTCGTGGAAAACGGTCATTTCTACTGTGCGCAATTTGGTTGTGACTTAAGGGTTTTGTTGAATACACGTTAATTCAAAAGCTAGCTACAGGGCTTGTTTGTGACCGATTCCATTGCGCGCATACCTGCAGAAACCCATGCAAGGTAGGAGTTCATCGCAGCCCGTAATGCAGCAAGATCACCGGCTTGAATTGTTATGATTAATTGATTTCCTTTCTTAGATAGCATTGCCTGAGCCCTATCAGATGGTACAGAAACAGTTTCGGGTTCCAACGCTGAATACAGAATGTTAACCGTTTCAGGAGTTCCTAATTCAATCTCCAGTATTGCATGTCCATTTGTAATCCGTTCACTGTTCAATGCCTTGTCTCCGAAAACCCAGAATACGCATTCTAGGTCCAATTTCTGCTCCGTCTTCTGCATGATAAAAGCTCCAATGTACTTTTCCACCCGCATTTCTAAGAAGTGCAAATGCATGACCAGATGAACCAGTGATGAGTTCGTCCAAAGATTCGACGGTTGACAGGTCTAAACCTATCAAAGAAGCCCAGTACTTGGAAAACTGTATCGTTTCTTCTTCAGCTCCAGCCAATACGGCAATTGCATCCAGAGTGCCAACTCTATACTTGGTATCAGGAGATACTTCACGACAAAGGGCGGCGCTTTCCATCCGTAATGCATAGGGTGTTGAGCCATCAGGACTAATAATTTGTAACTCTCCGGGATTACCTTTGAACGCTGTAATTACAAATGCCGCTTTTGCTTTGGACTGATTAACCCTAGAGAGTAATTCGGACATATTCATTCCGCCTCGATTGAATCGAGAACTATTTGGAATGACAGTATGAAGATCACGTGCAAAAGCTCGAACCCTATTTGATGTTCGACGCGAGGTTGTGATAAGGATAGAGGGCAATAATTGTCGCCTTTCTACTCCTCGAAATGATCTCCAGAATCTTCGATGATTTCCTCATCTTCAAATGTTGTTACATCTTCAGCTTCGATAGTAGGCTGCTCGATGTTTGGAAGAAATTCCAATTCCTCGATGTCGTCACCATCTCGTAATGCAAGAAAATCTCCTGCGACACGTTGAGCAATAGCACGCTTGGCGGCCTTCCCAGCGTCAGTATATGGAACATAAGCACCTCCAGCAAAGAGGAGACCACATTTGTTGCAGGTCCATAACCCTGCCGCTTTTCGCTTAAGCGCCCTAGTTGCACAAGATGGACATCGATGAGGTTCGTTTCTCTTTTTCTCGATATCTAGAACTCTACGACGCAGCTTCGCACCGTATCGAGCACCGAACCGTCCTGTGGTACCAACTTTCTTTGTCCTTGCCAATTTAGGGCCTCCATATATTGTAATGCTCCGATGAGATAGAACCGCATGGGCACTGTCGGAGTCTATCAGTCGCCCTCCGGTTTCGCTTATTAGCATTGTGTTGAGTGTGTTGCATCCGCCACATGCTATACGATAGTATAATAAAAAAACCTAGGAGTGGGAACAATCCCACTCTTCAGTATCTTCCTACTTTACGTTTTTGGTTGCCTCTTTGATCATTGCCAAAATATCATGGGTGCGATCAATTGCCACGCCCATGGAATAATCAAGATCTTCTAGAGTGAGTGGACCGGCTCCTCC
>CAYMLT010000011.1:0-10273 GCA_964391265.1 uncultured archaeon | reverse complement strand
ACTCGTCTGACCATTGCTGTTGATGAGAATGACAATATGACCGGCTCCTCCACCTTTCTGCATTGCAGTCATATTGTCATTCTCATCAACAGCAATGGTCAGACGAGTGTCTTGAACAAATTCCTCTTTCAGAATTGGATCAACGACAAGATGTCCCCCAATTTTCGAGTGAGTAATTTCGACTGCCATGTTTTCAATCGGGATTTTCAGTATTTTGTCAGTCTTGATGAGTTTCTTATCTTCGTACTTGTACTCAGGAAACGTTGTGGTCGCCAGAGCTGCATTTACTGCAATAGAAGATGCATCAATCAAGTTGCCGTCATACTCAAGAGGGTATACATCACAAAAGACCGTGTAGACTTTCTTTCCCTCTTCTATACAGAGCTTCTTGACGTTTACTGTTTCGGACTCGCGAACGCCTCTATCCACAACCCTTGCAAGTTCAATTGCAGCCTCTTTTGGAGGGCCTAGCTCGAAGAGAGGCGATGCGATTGGTGACATTTCTGCTGTAACCATAACGAATCCCTCATCAGGATTATCAGCCCAAGGTTCGCCTACAAGAACCTTAACACCTGCGACGACACTTGTATCACCAACACGAACCAAAGCAGAGCCTTCTGCTTTTGCTGGAACTACACCTACTTCTATTTCGATAGGTCTGAACTCATCAAAGGCTCGCCCATCAATTCGTTCGCCCTTGCTTAATAGGTTGTGAATGTACTCATGATCGATAGTACCGATAACCTCAGAACTCCAATCTCCCATTATTCTTCATCTCCTGGAATCTCGGCCTCACCAAGGTCATGTTCGAGATCATCCTCATAGTCATCGTCATCATCAGTACCATCATCTCCTGGTTTTCTAGCATAGGCTATTTTGAGAGCATCCTTCTGTAGTTCATGGAGATACTTGCAGGAGTTTATTCCCATTTGAGCTGCTTCCATGATTTCTTCCCTTGTGAAAGAACCATCTTGTTGTAGGAGAACAATCTCATTAGTTTGAGGAAGGGTGGCCATTGGGATATCACCCTGACCGTATTTGTCTTCTTCATCACCAAGATCTACGAGAAGATGTCCATCTGCCTTGCCTACCGCAACAGCAGGCACTAGACTTCGCATTGGAATTCCAGCATCCGCAAGTGCCAGAGATGCTGCATTTATAGCTGCACATCGGGTTCCCCCATCAGCCTGGATAACTGTAACGAAAACGTCAATTACGGCTTTGGGATATTCTTCCAAGAAAATCACTGGTTTGAGCGCGTTGGCAATTACCATCGAGATTTCCTTCTCTCTACGGGATGGGGCAGGTCTCTTTCTATCAGGCACTGAAAATGTTGCCATTTGATAGACCACTCTCAGGTATGCTTTGTCATTCAATGTTAGATGTCTAGGATGCAACTCGCGTGGACCATAGACAGCTGCTATAATGTAGGTCTTACCTTGCCTGATGGATGCTGAACCATCGGCTTGCTTCAGAACACCTACTTTCAATTCAATCGGTCTAAGTTCATCGAATCTACGACCATCGATCCGTAACCCTTCGGGGCTAATAAGAAAGTCTGGTTTGACTTCTGGACTCATTCTTCCTTCACTTCCTCTTTTTCAGATTTGTCTTCTTCTACTTCTTCTTTCGCAACTGGCTTGGCATCCGCCACTTCCACAGTTGACTCAGCTTCTTCTTCACCAAGTTCCTCTACACCATCGCTTGTTGTTGGTTCAGGTGCAGTCTCTGGTTCGGATTCAGCCTCATGTTCAATTACTTCATCTTCATATGGTTCATCTTCAAACGATTCTTCGTCATCCTCATCAACTGTGCCCTTTAGAGATTTCATCTCTTCTACAAGCATCTCATGTATGCGATCAGTTAGTTTGGATGTATGAGCCTCAGCCTCAATCATTTTGAATGTCTTAATAGCAAGACGCATAACTTCGGGATCGTTAGAACGAAGCCAAATTGTACCATTTTGACCAACGACTGTCTGAATTCTCAGCAGATCTTTGATCATGTTAATCATAGATCCTCGTCGACCGATGATCCGTGGAACTTTTGCAGGATTGACCTTTATCAATCTCCCACCTTCAAGCTTCCTCAGACCTCTACCCTTCATATGTAGGAAGGGCCCAGTATTTCGGTCATAGGCTGACACTTCAGCAACAATAACATCTCCAATATCCATGTATCTTGAGATGTCGTCATCATATGGTCTCCTTAACGCATTATTTGCATGTAAAGATGCCAAGTTAGGTCCTGAGCCCAAATCAACTTTCCAATTGTTTCCGGCGACTATTGTTATTGTACCAATTATGAGATCCCCTTCATGCGGTATATAGACTCCTTGAAGGGGGACTACTTTTACGGTATTCCCTCTGAGCTCTGCTAAGCCCACAACGGCGGCGAACACTTTTTCGCCTTCTCCATAGGCACCAACGGCGGCTCTATATCTGCCTTCCGCGAGTAATTGCCCGGGAACTACTATTTCTCTTTTTTGAAAGTAAACTGCCAATGTTTTTCCCTCATTTTCAGTTCATGTTTTACATTATGCGATCGTAATATGTCGACGATTTTCTAACGGACCACGTCTAACCTGATTTGTCCCTTCGTCAACTTGTTGAGCTCATCATAGAGCTCTTGTCTCTTTGATGCTGGAATCTCCACAAGACCTGACCATGAACCATCATTTTCCCATGTATCAGTCTTAATCACGCCAGCTTGAGCTACCATGTTGTATCCCTTTCCTGCGAATGCAGCAGGGATTGTCACCTTTATCTTGACGCTCTCAAAAGATATCGGAATCACTACAAGGAGTGCCTTCACTACAGCATTGACCTGCTCTTCAACACTAATGAACGGGTCTACACGTACTTTCGCCTCTTCCATTGCTTGACGGATTCTTTCAGGAGGATGCGGATGACCTGTCTGAGGATTCATCGCACGCTTTGAGATGTCCTTTATGATTGCCTCCGTCTTCTCTTCAGTCATTTGAACTCGCTGATCATGTGTGAGTTTGAATTCACCATGTTTAATGATCTCGGGAGCAATGTCAAAAATCTCTGATGACCCAAAGGCATCCTTGACTAAGATGTCTGTAGCACGTTCTCCTCTTTTTGCGTCTTCGTAAATCTCGTAGCTCTTTAGAATATCTTCTAAGGGAATGGATTCTCCTCGACGATATTCAAATGCCAGATTTGGATCCACGAATATCTCAAATCTTAGATGTCCTTTCTGAATGCCAACTACAACAGCATCAAGATCTAACCATGTATCGCCTGATTTTTTCCCAGAACCATGGCCACCGCTACCACCACTGCCACCACCAGTCAATTTCAAATTCACTCCTTTGTTGTATCTTCACTAGACAAGTATTTCTCGATTTCATCTCGAGAAAGACGGTAAAATTCTCGATTCTTTATGGGGATTTGGGCAATTTCTACGTTATCGCTGTTAAGCTCTGAATCTGTTGCTTGACGAAGGGCATCGAGTCCAAGCCGAATTGCAGCAGGTATTTTCAATGATCGTTTGTAGTGTTGCTCCAGATATTCGCCTGCCTGATTGCTTCCATGTCCAATTACAGCGGCAAGATAGCCCCAATGATATCCAACTGGATCAGTCATAAAGAGCCTTGGAATTCCATCATAATCGATAGATCCAATCAGCATTGCTACACCATAAGGTCTGCCGCCTTGTCTTGGATCAAGTGATAGTCGAGTGACCTTGACATTGCAAATATGCTCTGCAAGTGCTTCACCAGGTATAGGTTCGTCAAATGTCAACCAGTATGACTGTGCCTTTACACGTGCCTCTTGAATCAGCTGACGTGCATCAGCCATGAAACCAGAGGTGGCAACTCCGAGATGATTGTCAATCTTGGAGATTTTCTCAATACTATCAGGTTCTTGAAGAGGCATCACTCTTTTTTCTGCAAGAAGAATAACTCCATCCTTTACTTGGACGCCAATTGATGTAGCTCCTTGTTCTACAGCCTTCTTAGCATATTCTGCAGCAAATATACGGCCTTCAGGGCTGAATATCGCTGTGCTATGGTCATAACCTTGACCTGAAATCCCGAACATAGTAATTTTCTCCAAGTAATTCTCTGCATTACCCGAAGAAGTCAGAAAGTTACACATTTGGAAGGAACTGACAATTCTTCAGACTGGCAGCAAATCACCGATTTTTTGCCAAGTGCAGGTCAGCCTGCTTGGCTCAAAACGATTTGCTGGAACTAGCCACATAAAGCTTCTGGTGCAGTAAAGTTTGCAAACTCGCTTTTCTCGGATTTATTCCTGCAGAAGGTATAGGTATGCGATAAATCCAAGGAAGAGGACGAAGCTTGCTGCTGCAACTTCTGTACCAAACATGAAATAGGCGATTAATGTTGAGATAATCAAGAGAACGATAATCTCAAGCCATCCGGACCTGATAAGGGTGAGGTAATGACGTAGATTGGTCACGGTTACTGTTAGGAATACAAACATCCCAAACATGAAGAGGACTTCTAATACTATAGCTATGAACGGGTTGATATCGTTGAGAGTGGTAATTGGAGAGTCCACTTCAGAATTGGCCCATGCCCAAAAGAGCAAACTGAGTATCAAGAACACACTTGTCAATATCACCGTAATAATGGTTGATCGAACTATTTCTTCACGGGCTGGAACTTCATCACTCACTGTGGTTCACACCGACCTTGACTTCGTCGACTCTTTCGAATCCCACTTAAAGATACCGACCTTCCTACAATTGTACTTGGTGCTAATGATGATGGTCAGTTCTTCCTGAATCTAGTATTTCTGCACGAGTGTGAATAGTGTGATTTTCAGGTTCAGGAATATCCTCAATTGTAGGGCGTTCCCTTATTCTCTTGATTTGAATTGCCAGTACATAGGATAGGGCAGCCAAAATACCTGCGATTGCACTGGGGGAAGCCTGGATAGTAAAAGAGGCTACTAATCCCAGCATCTCAGATATCAATGCGATGATAAACACTGAGAAAATCACGCCTCGAACCGATTTAACAACCTCATTTGATGCAGCAGCAGGTGCTACCATAATGGCGTAAACAAGAATGGCACCAACCGCCTTCGTTGCAAAAGCTATTGCAAGAGCAGAAGTGATTAGCATTAGATAGTGATATGCGCGGGAGTTCAGTCCATGTGCTGTTGAACCGTCCATATCCACACTGACGTATACATACTCTTTGTTGAACAATACAGCGAGAAAGAGTAAGGACGCTGCTGTGATTCCGAGAAGAGTGAGATCAAGATTATTGAGAAGAAGAATATCTCCAATGAGATATCCCCAAATTTGGGGAACTTCAGTTGGAGGTATATAGTACATCAAAAGAACTGCGATGCTCATTGAGAGAGCAAATGACACTCCTACAGCCACTTCCATTTTCTGAGCAATACCCTTCTCACCAGCATACCCTGTGATGACTGATACAAAGATACTAAAAAGAAGTGCACCGATAATTGGGTCGAACCAAGGGGCAATACCCGTATGCTGTAGAAATAATCCTAAAGCTGCACCTCCTAAAGCCGCATGAGCGACTCCTGATGTCATGAACGACAGTCCGCGAAAAACAAGAAATGTTCCACTTGTGGATGCTACAATCGCAATAAGAAAAGCACCCAGTATTGCCCGCTGAATAAAAGGAACAGATAGGATAGCAATAATTGCATCAATCATGACGATCAATCCCTGAATCATGTGTTACGCAATATCTATGTCCTCCATATTCAACTACTTTTGCAGAGGGGCCATACACTTTTACGAGTAAATCGGGGTCCATCATATCACAAGGTGTTCCAATACCAATAACGGTGTTTTTCAGCATTAGAACATCTTGAACAAATGAATGAATCGGATTTAGATCATGGGTAACCATTATGATGTTAACATTGTGCTCTTGACGGTATTCTCCCAAAGCATCTACAATTAGTGCTTGACTTTCTGCATCGGTCCCTGCAAGAGGTTCATCTAGCATCAGGAGTGATCCGTCGCTTGCAAGAGCACGAGCTACTAGCACTCGTTGACGTTGGCCCCCAGAAAGCTCGTTGAATGAGTGATTCCAATAGCTATCCATATTGACTCGTTTCAAGGCGTCTCGAGCAATTTCCTTGTCCTTTGCCCGAGCAAAGCGAGGAGGGGCTTTCTTTAGAAGGCGACCCATCAATGCGATGTCTTTGACTTTGATTGGTATGGACATCTCAATCCGATCACGCTGCGGGACATAACGAACCATCTTTCGAATCTTGTTGCTCTCAGAAACTGTGTCATATCCAAGAACGCGCATATGCCCTCTCTGTGGTCGGAGCATTCCGAGTGAAGTCTTCAATAGAGTGCTCTTGCCAGATCCATTCGGACCAACTATGGCTAAGAAGGTAGGGGCCTTCACCTTGAAGTTAATGTTGTAGAGGGCAAGGTCGCCCCCAGGATAACGCACGGCCAAATCCTCTGCTTCAAAGAGTATGGATTCATTCAACAGGTTTTCCTCCATGCAATACTGAAATAATGCATCCTAATGCGACGCGATTATATGGATGCAGGTATTGCTTAATTATACGTCGGAAGTGACAACATGAAAACAGCTTCGGTAGTGCTACTTGGGATAATCCTTGCATCATTTGGTCTGATAGGGTTTGTTCCTCTTGCGGATGCCCAACCTGAACCGGTTCTTCACGTGGCAGTATCTCTAGATTCACTTGGAGGAATTGTCGATGTGGTTGGACGAAATAATGTAGGTATTGATGTGTTGCTTCCGGAAGGTGTTGAACCACATGCCGCTCAATTGCCCCAAAGCGCAATCGATGCTGCTTCTTCAGCAGATCTATTGGTATTAACAGGACACTTCACATGGGAAGAAGACCTCGCAAATCAAACAGGAACGCCATTCATTACCTTGCAGGATTATGAAGAGTTTGGAGCCGAATTATCCCCGCTGCCGGGAAATCGCGGAGCGGGAGACAGTCATGATCATGGGAACGGGAATCTCCACTCCTATTGGTTACTACCTAAGAATGCAATAGCAATTGCAAACGCCACGAAAACGTCATTGACTAATTTGGCTCCATCTTATGCAGACATATGGGCGGCAGCCTTTGAAGAATTCGTTGAAAAAGTGGAAAATTTCAAGGTACTTGTGAGCGGATTCGATGACGAAATTCACTTCTCTGATCTAACGGCGGTGGTAGTTTTTCCTGCGGAAGCATATATTGCAGAAGCATTTGACATAGAGGTTAAAGCAGTTCTACAAGAAGGAGATAACATCTTCATCGCAGGAACGGCATTACTTGACGTACAAGCAGCACTTGTTAATGGAAGCATCGATATCATTCTCGGTTCAGATATAGCTCAATTACAGGCAGGTGGAGAGTTGGCAATACAGCTTGCTGAAGATACCGGGGCTCAAATTATCTGGTGGCGGACAACTTTTTCATCAGGAGCTTCAGACTACCTGTCCATAATGACATTTAATCTTGGTGCGCTAGTATCATCATTGGAAAACACAGCGGGCTATGGTACCGTATCCATAGCAAATTACCTAGTAATTGGTATTGCGGGTTTCTTGGCGGTCGTGGTAGTAGTGGAGACTGTGTTATTGTACCAACGTATCAAAAATGAAGATTAGATTCATACGCTAACATCGGTTCCAAGCCGCATGTTGTATACTTGAAATTCAAGTTCAGTAAGCTCATCCTGCAATTTCCTGAATTTCGAATCAAACTCATCTTGTCCGATTGAGCCAGCCTTCTTTTCGTTAACAAGTTCCTTTAACGCTCTCTGCCGCTCGCCAATTTTTGCCTTAAGCGCTTCCCACTTCTCACGATTGCTAGTCATGGTAGAACCCCAACTCTTACTGGATGATGCACCTTGCTCAAGCTTGTGAACGGTATCATCAAGTGATTTCTTTATTGAGGCAGAGTCTTTCTCGTCTGTCAATGTTACAACCAAGTGAAATGGGTTATATGATGATTATATGATTTCACATAGCGGTATCTAATCATATGAAAATCCAAGGCATTAGTAGTACTACTGGCAGTAAGAGAATAGTTCCAAGTGTGATGTTTGTTGCTGCAGTTTCTGCATCAAGGCCAAGAGCTGACGCATATATTACAGTGAACACAGCTGGAGGCATCATTGCCTGAAGGAGAATTACATTTCTTGTTACTGCTGAAAAACCAGCTGCAAGAAGAAGAATGCCTACAATTACCGGTACAATGAACTGACGGATCGCTATTGTACTGAACGATAGTCGGGATAGTCTGATTTTGGATTGCATTCCTAAACTCAAACCAACGGCAAATAGTGCGAGATAAGTTGTTACAATACCATTTCCATCAAAGAACAAGTCAAATTCAGTGGGAAATGAGAAACTAGATAGAAGAAGAATCAATCCTATCGCAGCAGCTATTAATGGAGGGAATGTTAGCACCTTCTTTACCATTCCACCTTTATCATCGCCATTTGAGCTATATGCGGTTGCTATAAATGTCCCAAGGGTTGCAAGAAGAATCATTTGAGAGATTGAATAGATGGCTATTACTGGAACACCAATCTCACCTATGAATATCAAAGTAAGCGGAAGAGGTAGGAAAATCCCATTGTTGAAAGTGACTGTAAGAAGATGACTTCCTTTTTCCGATTTTTTTATTGCTTTGCCCCTTAGCACGGCAAACAGTAGAGTAAACCCAAGAATGTGAATCAGGACAGTGAAAAGCGCAATACCCACCAATTCGTAAAGAGAGGCGGGGGCTGCAGTGAGCATGGTGTCAATAATTATCAGCGGCATCATGATGTTAATGAGGGTAAAAGTCACCCATTTGTTGAGAGGCTTTTTTATTCGTTCTACCCGAGAAACAAGAAATCCAAATGCAATGAATACGTAGAAGAGTGCTAAACGAATTGCCAATTCGTTGATTATCTGCACAAGAAGACACCTAGGCGAGGGCGATAAGAAGTACGGAATAAGCTATCGGTGAGGGCTATTTCAGGATAGCATCTATCTCATCTGGCCTTGGACAGCCAGTTCGTCTGTTCCACCCTCGATATCTATAGTAATCATCAAGTTGCAGTTTCAAATCAGGAACCCATTCCTCTGTCATGCTTTCAGGTAATGGTTCGAGTAATTGGTGAGGGAGAGCATCATCATCAGGGGTAAGGCCACATTGGAGATTGAACAATCGCTTCATAGTTACAGCATTGGAGCCAATTCGTAGAATGTCAGTGGGAATGTAATTGCTCCCTGTGGCAAGATTCACGAGCTCGACCATTACTGCAGGTGTAACATCTGGGAAGTGGCATAGAATCATTGAATCATGAAAGGCGCGGAAGTCTTGGCATTTTGCAGCTGTTTCCCCTTTCCCTACACTTGAAACTCTGTCGGATGCGTGAATACCCAAACAAGGTACATCGATGCCAATGTCGACGGTATGCATATCACCTTCCGTATGACTCGCTCCCCTTGCAGATACTGCATAGATTGTAGCTAGACCACTAAACGCCCTTGGATCGTGGTTTGGTACCTCCATACCTTTCACATGTAGTACCTCTCCATCAGCATTGTGCAATTTTGAAAACCTCAGAGACCCCTCTGCAAGATCATCCCCTCTTCCGGTTCTTGTGGCGATATCTCGGATAAGATGAGATACTGCATTCATGTCACCCCAGTTAATATTCCAGTTCAGGAGACCTTTCTCACACATGTTCATAACCAGAGAAATGATACTCCCCGTGCTAATAGTATCTAGCCCATAGAGATTACATAATCTATTGACTTGAGCAACATCGGCGATTTTTGGATTTTTCATGTTTGTGCCAAACGCGGCTATTGTCTGAAATTCGGGTCCCGCTATGTCAATCAAATCTATTTCAGGAACGGATACAATTCGGCCACAAGCTATCGGACAAGAGTGGCAAGCTTTTCTACCTGTAAGAATCGAGCCCAATGCTTTTGCGTTCAATCCAGATACATCGAATTCCGATTCTTGGAAGTACTTTATTGGCATGTCGTTGGCAATCATACCACGATTAACATACATTGCGGTTCCTTCCGCCCCAAGAACTGCATGCCTTTTTTTCAGTTCTCTTGAAGTTTTGAGGGCCAGCTCTTTGAATTTCTCAAAATTGAACAGTCTGGGTTTGATTGCTCCTTTTACTGTCACAGCTTTCAGGTTCTTTGACCCCATAACAGCGCCCATTCCGCATCTTGCGGCGATTCTTTCTTCGTTTACAATACCAGCAAAACGAATCAGATTTTCTCCAGCTTGACCAA
>CAYMLT010000010.1:25825-28315 GCA_964391265.1 uncultured archaeon | reverse complement strand
ATTCTCATTGATTGAATCACGAATACGATTCAGTCCTTCAGGATATCTGTTTTCTGAAACCAAACGTGCGCGAGCCATTTCTACAATAGAGGCTATATCGATTTCGGGAATACACCATGTTAGACAATGACTACACTGCAGACACTGGTAGAGGACTTCTATCCCTCTATCGTCTAGTTCTCGAGTTTTTATATTATCAAAATGCAGGAGCAAAGAGCGTCCATGTGGAGTAGGTGAGTCTGAACGCCATACATTGAACGTGGGACAAATATGTCTGCACATTTTTGGACACGATGCACACATCCTGATTTGCTCAGAATAGGATTCATGGTCCATCATTTAGCGCACCCCCAAGCCAAGCTTTCCAGGGTTCATTATGCCATTGGGATCAAGACTCTCCTTGATCTTCTTGAGAACTTGAAAGCTTGAGCCTAGCTCATCCTCAGTATAGGTACTTCTAATCAATCCTACACCATGCTGATGACTCATTGTACCTCCTTCTTTTAGACATGCAACAATACCGACATCCCAGATTTTCTTGTACTTTGACCATGCAGTTTCAGCATCAGGTTGGGATGTGAAGAAAATCATGTATATGCTACCCCCATTTTGATACATATGGGAAAAATGTGATAGGACAATAGCCTCTTCTGCTTCCATTGCCTCTTTCATAGCAAGGTACACATTCTCCAGTTTGTCATAGGTTGCTACAATGTCGATAGTGTCAGTAATGGTGTATCCAGATGTTGTGAACTTTGTGGGATAGTACATGTCGTATCTGTGCTCCCACCATCTCTTGGTTGGGCTTTCACCAAAATCTTGAGCTCCATTTGCTAAACAAACATTTGCTGATGCCGTTTCATCTAGTTCGACTTGGTTGCGATTACCATCAAAAGCCAGCATTAGCATACATGCATCCTCGTCAATCTCAAAGTGGGGACCTAGCGAAAATGCAGTATCAGTAGGATCGTATAGGCGTACAATTGATGGAGTGATTCCTAAGCGGAATATTTCTCTGATTGCAACCAGTCCAGTATGAATATCAGGAAAGCACATGCTTCTGAAAGTCCTGATTTCAGGAATTGGAAAGATTCGAAGCGTTGCCTGAGTTATCACACCAAGTGTTCCCTCAGAACCAATGAATAGCTGACGAATATCAGGTCCGACCGAATGCCTCGGAACGGCCTTACATTCAATTATCTCGCCATTTGGTAATACCGCTTGCAGTCCAAGGGCAAGGTCCTCTATCTTTCCATAGAGAGAAGACATAGACCCACCTGAACGCGTTGCAAGAAAGCCACCGACATTGGATGCTCTTAGTGACGTGGGGGTATGTCCGAAGGTGTATCCCAATTTATTCAAAGATTCCTCCAAATCAATACCTACAACTCCAGCCTGAACCGTTACGAGTAGAGATTCATGATCAACGTTGAGTATCTTATCCAATCTCTTAACATCTAATTGCAGACCACCATAGACGGGGACTGTTCCTCCACATGAACCAGCTCCGCCTCCGATAGGTGTAACTGGAATCTTGGCATCATTACAGAGTTGAAGGACCTCGGAAACTTCTTCAGTTGTTCCTGGAAATGCGATGATATCTGCAAGTGCAAGAATCTCTCCTGCGCGAATTTTAGCCGCGCTAAGAGGTGAAGCATCGTGAGCATTCAGAATGAAATCGGTTTCCTGAATGGTAACATTCTCCTCACCGATAACACTGGCGATTTTCTTTGCGATTGTTTCTTTGGTTTTCTTGTCCAACAATGTCCTAAACCCCCAAGGGAAGTGACTTTGCTATGTAAACTGTAAGGTCATCCACCTCGACTTTGCTGCCGCCTCTGAACAAATTCTCCTCTAGTTGAGCTGTACACAATGGACAAGGGGTTACTACTCTATCTGCTCCCGTTTCTGCAATTGCTGCAAGATTCTCCTTAACCACTCCTCTAGCTACATCTGGAGAATGCCTACCTACAAGTCCGCCTCCTCCACAACATGAGTCATGTGCAGAGGAGTCACTCACAGTTACAGAAGGCATTGCATCAAGAATCATAATTGCATAGTCCATTACCTGTCGGGATGTGTGTCGAATAAGATGATAGGGGTCATGAAGAGCAACTGTTTCATGCGCAATTCCTGATTTCTTACTGAAAGCCGTTGAAATGGCGTCCATACCAATCTCTTCTACTAGAAACTCAAGGATGTGGTACACTGGAACATTCCAATTCTCTTTATCTGCAATTTCATTGATGTTTGATGTACAGCCTGCACATGAAGTTACGATCTTCTTTACTCCAAGGGCCTTGACCTTCTTCAGGAGCTTATTGGCTAAATCGTCGGCCTTCTCGCCATCGCCTATTAGAGTTGATGGTAAACCGCAGCAACTCATTTCATCAAGAAGTGTGTAGTTGACATTGAAATGCTCAAGAATCAATTTCGCTGATTCTCTGACCTCTTGTGCACGTTCTTCAGCTTGGCAGCCAGGGTAGAACA
>CAYMLT010000010.1:0-25815 GCA_964391265.1 uncultured archaeon | reverse complement strand
ATCGATGAACTTTTTTGCAGGAAGATAATAGACCGTCAGCTCCGGGTTCAATTCGATCTTTAACGAATGGAAGACTCAATCGTTCCAACCGCATATCTCGGCTCTCGACTTTTTCCTCTGGGTCTTCCCATGGTTCAAACGCAAGATCATGCGTCTTCAATATCTCATTCTGTTCATGCAGGCTTTCTGGAACTAGCTCGGGGCGTTGTTTCAGTATTCTAGCTCTCATTAGATTAACAATCTCAGGAATGTTCACATTATTGGGGCATACCTCTCGACATGTGCCACAACCTGTGCATAGGTAGATTCTATCAACAGTTGACCAGTATTCAGGAGGCGAACGACTTAGTTCCACAGCGATTCCTCGAGGACCTGTGAATCGATTAACTCCCACAGCTCTGATTACGGGGCAATGGTTTATGCATAATCCACAGTTTATGCAAGATTCTGCACTCTTTACTGCTTCAAGTTCATGATTCGTGTAAGGAATAATCCGCTCTTCTTTCAGAGTCCCCTTAACGTATTCATAAGCGTCTTCTTCACTCATTGTCCAACCTCCTTTGCAAAATCTGAGGCTCGTTTACCTGATAATCTTCCAGTGGTCAAGGCAACTCCTAAACCACTCTTTTCCACGAGATAATTGAAGCCGCCTAACACGCTTCCTGCGGCGTAGAGATTAGAAGCAAAAGGAGTACCACCCGCAGCAAGCGGCCGAAATTCTGAGTCGAAGCCAATACCACACTCGAAGAGAGGATGTCCTTGATTCGAAATGGCAATCCGTCTAGTAAACCTCTGAGGTTTCAAATTATAAGACGGAATTCTCTCACCATCTAAAACGGGAATCCCAAAAACCCTTTCCGTAAGACCATTCATATCACCCTTTATGCCACCGCCCACAAATTTGCCAGTAGCAAGAACAGTTGATTTTGGAATTGCTCGAACAGTTCGTCGGGGACTGTTCAATTGAATAGAAGTTATCCTGCCATTATCCTTCTCAAAGGATATCGCTTCATGGCCAACAAGTAAGCGGCCACCCGCTTTCCGAAGGGCATCTTCAAGAGACCTCTGCAACCTAAAACCAGGAACGGAAGGTGGGAATCCGAGAAGCTCAAACACTTCGATACCGATTTCTCTCTCTAAATGTGCCTTGATTTTTGCAGGATTGCGTATACCCAAAATCGGCGGTAAAGCCACGACAGTTGAGTTTGATTTCTGAACTTGCTCTCCTAGAACCTTAGTAAACTCATCGAGAATTTCAGGGCGATCAATCATTCTTGCAACTTCCATAGTAGAAAGATTTGGATGTGTGCATATTGATGAAACATTGAGAAGAGTATGAGCCACTTTTCTTGGTCCCACTCCACTGGACATTACAAGATTGATCATTGATTTTGCCGCGGCAGATGGATTGAAGGAAGGCATTCCTCGTATACCTGCAAACAATAGCACTTCATCTTCATCGTGTATTCTCTCCGAATACATGGTTCTTTGAATAAGACATGTTGGTTTCCATGTGCCAATCACAGTTAGGGCGGTTCTATTGGTAGTGATTTCTCCTACTGGTTCAGCTGGTGTATCCTTCAATATTTCTTTCAGCCAATTTAATGAGTGTCTAACGGTTTCTACAAGGTAGTCAGCATTAAAGTGAGCTCCAACATCTTGAATGCCTACAGTTGTGTAAGGATGAAAGGGCAACAATGATGAATATGCGATTAAGCCTTCCATAGGTGAGATGAATGGTGTTCCCCCGCCTTGAATATAGCCAGAGATATCAACCGCACCAGATGAATCAGCTGTGGCACCTTGACCCTTTCTTGTGACGATAGTATCAGATCCATTCTGCGCCGCAGTGATTCCAGCTACAAGACCTGCTAAACCGCCTCCAATTACAAGCACATCAGGTTCCAGATTCAATCACTCCACCTCCTCCCATGGTTTTATCTCATAGTTGTCATCAGCATGATCCAAATTTGCAACACAAGCGTAGATACCCTGAGCCAATTCTTCTTGTGCAAGTCCTACTCCTCGAATTGGAGGTCTTTTCCCTTTCCAGCGTTCTGCTAGAAAGTCCAGAATATCTGTATGGAATTGATTTCCATTCAACTCCATCTCTTCAGATAATATCGCTGCAGCTTTGAAGGTACAGAAAGTTCCTTGGCAGGGACCAGTTCCAAGACGAAGGCGACGTCGAAGATCGTTTAGTGTTTGAGGAAATTCATTTCGAATTGCGTATCTCAACTCCGCTTCTATAACGGGTTCACATGTACAGACAAAGGATTTCCATTCCGGATGTTCAATGGTCAATTCGAGTATGTTTCTAGTTTTAGTTCCTCTTCTTGCACGTAATCGCTCAATAGCGTGCTGGGAAATGTTGAATTCTTTTGCTAGACTTAGGACATCAATATCATCATCGTTACCTGGAAGAGGTGCCTCATGTGTTTCGCAAGCTACTTCTATTCCAAGCTTTTTACAAACAATGTCAGTTACATCTTCTGCCATGCGACGGCACATGACAAGCTTTCCTCCAATAAAACTGAGAAAACCTGAAGCGCCTTCAAACTCATGATCGACTATTTCGTATCCTCTAGTGACTTCACCTTCTGGAATCTTCCATTCTGGTGCCATCGGTCGGACACCTTCCATAGTTCTAATTATCCGAGCCTGTTTGATTGATGGTACAACTAACTCAAAACTACCAAGCAGATATTCAATCTCATCCTGAGAAGTAACCAGTTCATCAGGGTCTTCCCATGTGTCTAGTGCCGTGGTACCGATGAGCGTTGTGTTTTCATGAGGGTACATGTATATCCAGCGACGGTCCAAAGATTTTATCGTTATTCCAATATTCACCAATCTGCGATCGAGGATTAGATGAGCTCCTTTATTCAAGCGGAGGTTCAAGGTTAATCCTGCAGAATGGGCAATCTTGGGGGCCCATGGTCCTGATGAATTAATTACTATCCTCCCTGTAACGTGCTCTGTTTCACCAGTTATCCGATTAAAGAATACAACCTCGTTGTAGTCATCACGAACCATTATCTCAGTGACTTCACTATATGTCTTGATAATTGCCCCATGACTAATCGCGTCCATGGCTTGAAGTACACAGAGTCGAAAAGGATCAATGAAGTATTCCTCAATATATCCACTCCCAATCACATCATGCGATAGCATGGGTTCGAGTTCAAGGGAGGCTTCTGGTGTAATGAATAAGAATGGAGGTACTCCTCTTTCTTCAACACGCTTTGCATATTCTTCAACACCGCTGGTCCCTTCTGATGAAGAAAAGTCACTCAGATCCAGTAGAGGAAATAAAATAGGATTCTTCATCACAATATGCCTGGCAATCTTTCTGAAGTTTGTAACTTCTTCAGAACACATGTCCATTACTTCTGGTTCGTTATAATATTTGAAACCTGAACTTATCATCCCTGCACAGGTTCCTACTGTTGCAGAAGCGATATCATCACGTTCTAGAAGTAGTGTCTTAATGCCACGCATTGCGCAGTCTCGTGCCACGGCGGTACCAGTGCTTCCACCTCCAATAACAACGACATCATAGTCAGTCATTAAATTTTCATACTCCTGTTTTCATCATGTGACGGTCTTAGGAAATTATCTGGCCAAAAGAATCGGACCTCGATTCAATACAAGGGTTTCGGAGTCGAGATTCACGGCAAACAATCCCCTATGAAGTCAGATTAATTAGCTCAGCAAGTTCAGCAACCAGCAATTTGTTGTAAATTGTATACTGTTGTTCATACACAGCATGGTTCTCGGGTATCGGTTCCCTGCGTTCCTCAACACTATACATGTTTGAAACTGCTTCTTCGTAGCTACCATAAACTCCAGTTCCCACTGTCCCAAGCATTGCAGCACCAATCACCGTGGAGTCTTTTGACTTGGGAAGAATAACTGTCTTGTTCGAACAATCTGCTTGAATTTGACGCCAAAGAGGGGAATTTGCTCCACCGCCATCAATTCGTAGTTCACTAAACTCAAGGTCAAGCATTCCTTCCATCATCTCAAGATACATTTGGATACCGTATCCGTTTGCTTCCATGATAGCTCGAGCAATGTGGGCTTTAGTGTGACCAAAGCCTAGATTGTAGAATATGCCCTTGTTGTATGCCATGAATGGAAATATGACTAGTCCATCACTTCCTGCAGGAATTGTTGCAGCAGAGGATTCGATGATTTCATACACATCGCGATTGGTTCGTGCAGCAAGCGCAATCTCAGACTCGCAGTATTGGTCGCGATACCATTTGTACGCCAAACCAGTACCAGGTATGACTCCCTCCAGAATCCACTTTCCAGGAATTGCAGAGGGATTAGAAAACATGACATAAGGATCTTCCATATGCTCATCGGTGTGTGTGATGATGAAAGTTCCAGTACCTGTTGTTGCCTTAACAACACCTGTTTCGATTGTCCCAGTTCCAAGTGCCGAGCATTGTTGATCGCCACTGCCCATGACAACTAAGGTTCCTTTCCGTAAGCCTGTTGACTTGGCCGCATCACCAGAAATCTCGCCTATCACACTGCCGGGATTAACAATATCTACTAACTTGTCAACTGGGATTCCCGTTGATTCACAGAGTTCATCGGACCATTTGAGAGTCTCATGATCAATAGGCCCAAATCTGGCATTTGCGGGCTCACTTACCATTGCCCCACACAATCGGCTATTGATGAACGCATCAAGATGAATGAACTTGTGCGCCTTATTGAATATGTCAGGCCTATTCTCAATAAACCACATTATCTTATTTACAGATTTTCTCGGTCCAATATCCTCCGCCATATCTTTGCTTTTCTGAGTGGACCGATTATCAACCCACGTAACGGTAGGTGCCAGAGGTTTACCCTCTTTGTCAATTGGTGTAATGCAGTCTCGCGTTGTTGAGACCACAACACCAACAATTGCTTCAGATCCTTTATCCGTTTTAGTAAGAGCGCGTTGCATGGTATTGCAGGCAGTTCGCCAATAGGTATCTGTGAGCTGTTCATGAATGCCAATATCCCGGGGCAAAGGAGGATATTCTTCGTATGCTTTGCTAAGCTCTCTTCCTTCTTCATCCACAAGAACAGATCTCGTTCCAGTGGTGCCTATATCAAAGATTGCGAAAATCCGATTACTCATTCACATCACCTGATACTGCAAGGGGTAAGATTAGAGAGCATGGCACAATATGAATCTCCCGACAGGCGAGAAAGCCATACTAGTTGTTCAGGCAGTACCCCAAGAATATTCTACGACCTTGATTCTACATGTAGGGCATATAGTCCCGTCGTTTCCCTAGCCAATCTCCTATGAATGCTCCTACTACTAAAGGCAGAATAACTAGAAAGGGCCCCAGCCATAATGGAACCGTTTGTGGGCCCAAGAGAGATACGACGAGGAATATGGGCGCAAGAATGAACCAGAATCCTATGAAACAGGAACCAAGAAGAATGAACACTACTCTCCACATTCTCTTGGTTGCTATTGTACGTATATAGTAACTAAAAGCGTACATTGGTAGTCCTATTGCTATGGATAGGATGAGAAAGTTGAGCTGCCCTAGTCCAAGATTAATCATCAGACCATAGATAATAATCATTGAAACAAAGGAAACCACACCCATGGAAAGCCAATAGCTCCGAACACTTCGGGTCCACCACTGAGGTTTCCGATAGTCAATCGATTGGCTCTTGTTTATCAATTGTTGTGCATTTGATATTCTGCAAACTGGATTTGTATTGACGTAGACTTCTATGATTCGGGCACCCTCAACAAAGTCATCATTCTCTAGAAGGTTCTTCAAATTGCTTACGGCTTGTTCCGCTTGATATAGACCTGCATGAATTCCTTCTACGGAATCGATAATACATGACTCAAGCAGTGTCACGGACATGCCATATGGTCCTTCCATGAGATTCAAGTCATTAATGGAGTCCCAAAGACCCTCTGCAATGCGTTTGTATTGGACTCCATCCCAAGGTTGTTCAGCCCAAACCGTGACCATCTCATGCAGTGTTCCTGTTCTGAGATTATCGTGCATTGAGGTGGAATGAACTCCTAACTCTTCGTCTATTCTATCCATTTTAGTCGCCTCATAATTGCGTTGAATATCTCTTCTCCAGCCTCTGTTGCCGGGAGCTTCTCTGAAAGAGGAATGTTCCATTCGTCTGCGAGCATACGGAGAGTTTTCTCGCATACATCTTTCTCACAGCAGTTCTCGCATTCTCCGCGGTGATTGAACCACAGCTGGGTACCTAGAGAAGGGGAGTATACGATGTAAGTGTCTGATTTATTTGCTGAGCAGTAGCCTACTGCGAAACCATACCTTGGACTTATGTGTCGAATACTGATACGATTCGTTGAAGCGGTGTGTCGAAGAATCTGGTCTATTCTTTTTTCAGCTATCCGTTGTGCTTTGCTCACCAATGGATGTGACACCTTCAATTCTCGGGCGATTATCGACGGAGGAACTTCCTGTCTTCTTTTCACCCAAATGAGTTCCTGCTGCTTCGTCGGAAATTTGAAGGTCTTCAAAGAATGCACCTACAGAATTTTGTATTAACCAAATTTGGTTAATACTTAACACATGCCCATATAAACCAGCTGTTGTCAACCCAACAGAGTTATCAAATGACCGATCTACGGACCTTTGAAATGTCAGATGCATATTCGCCTTACTTGGAAATCCAACCTAATGTTCATCTTGTACGTGGAGGGAACAACGCTCGTTTTCCAGAGGCCAATTGCTTGCTAATTAATGACAAGCAGCTAACACTTCTTGATGCTGGAGCAAGTATGGAAAACATTACGGCGACTGTTAGACACATTGGCCGCAAAATCACGGATATCACCCAAATAATCTTGACTCATTTTCATGTGGATCATAAAGGGCATGCAGCGGAGATACAGAGAATTTCCGACTGTGACATCATCTGTCATCCCCTTGCACAGAAAGGAGTCGAAACCCTTGACGGCACGGTGGAGTTCTATGGAATTAAGGGACACAGGTATTACGAACGATGGAGAGAAATGATAGCCATGCGAATGCCTTATGTTATTGCAGATTATCGTGTAACTGGACATTTCAAAGATGGAGAAACAATCACCATAGGAGATACCCAACTAATTGCCATCCATGCACCGGGGCATACTCAGGATCACACTGTCTTTGGAATCAATGGAAAAGATGTTCTGATGATGGTGGACATCGATCTCACGCGATTTGGGCCATGGTATGGAAACAAGGTAAGTGTAATCTCAAAGTTTCGGGAGTCCATTTCAAAAGTAATTAATCTTGAACCCGCTGTTGGCATAAGCAGCCACCTGATTAATCCGGTATCTGAAAATTTGGATACCAGACTTAGAGAGTATCTGAAAGTATTTGCCATCAGGGAACAAAAGATTATCAGCCTCGTCAAGAAAGGAGTTGACACGGTTGAAAGCCTTTCTGAGGTTCCAACGATCTATCCTAGGATTCCATATGATGCGTATTTGATATTTGAAGAATACATGCTCATCAAGCATATTGAAGACATGACTCATAGAGGAATCATTGAGTATGATGGTGAAAAAATCACCCTCCTATAGAAAGTGGAAATGGACCTCCCCTTGGGGAGGATCCATCAATTGGGCTATTTATGTTTGAAAGTTGCTTCCCGCTTATTCAAGAATGCGTCAACGCCTTCATCTTTGTCTTGTGTATCGAAGGTTTCGCAGAACACATCTACCTCGTATTGAAGATTCTTCTCTAGAGGTATCTCCCATGCATTGTTCAATGATTGCTTTGCGAGTTTAATTGCTATTCCGGGCTTTGTGGTGAGTTTATTAGCCATCTCCATGGTAGCGGTATTAAGATCCTCAACACTATCGAACACCTTGTTGACCAGTCCAATATGGAGAGCCTCATCTGCTTTGATGTTTTCTCCACCATAAACAAGTTCCTTTGCAATACCAAGACCAACTAAGCGAGGCAATCGGACCGTGCCCCCGAATCCGGGGATGATTCCTAGATTGATCTCAGGCTGTCCAAATTTAGCATTTGATGAGGCATATCTGAAATCACATGCCATTGCTATCTCACAACCGCCACCCAATGCAAATCCGTTGATTGCAGCAATGACAGGCTTACTCATAGATTCCATATACTTACACAGATTCTGCCCGTTATCAGCAAGCGGTCGAACTGATTTTGAATCTTTTCCGCTAAACTCTGAGATATCGGCACCTGCAGCGAAAGCTTTGTCCCCAGCGCCTGTAAGAACAACAACTCTGACATGTGAATCGTTCTCCGCTTTGGTCATTAGCTCTGTGAGTTTAGATACAACCAAGGTGTTCAGTGCGTTGTATTTACTTGGTCGATTAATCGTGATTTTGGCAACGCCACCAATTGTTTCATAGAGTACTATCTCTTCGGACATCACATACTCCTCCGTGACAAATAGAATCGCATACTTCCTCTAAATAAGCATTCTCTGGTGAGTGCCTGTCGAAAACGGCATTATTATCAGGCACAGATGCGTAATTCAATTGTACCATAAAAAAAACCACAGGAATCAAACATGAGCCAAGGAATGCTACGAGAGGTTTGCAAGGAATCTTTACTTGCAATGAGGCAATCTCTTCAGAGCTCATACGAATTTGGCAGTTCGCTCCTAGAAGAGGCATTATTTGCTGAAGCATGGTCTGAGAAGAAACCGGATTATTTCGTGTTCTCCGACTATCGAAGAAATGAGGGTTTGCGTCGATTAAGAGATGTCTTAGAAATCATTGACTACGCTTTACTTCTCTTGGAGGAAGGAGATGATCAGGCACCTTCTGAGATCTACACAAGGACAATGAAATCCGTTTCAATGGTGAAACAGTGGGCACGTATTTTGGAAGCATCTGCGTGAAATCAAGGCATGCTCCCACAATATTCCTCTAAGTTTATTTACTCGTTTGTAACTTGTCAGCCTGCGCGCCGATGTTAGTTCGGAGAAGAGAGGAGAATGCAGCAGGTCGCGAATAACAAGGTACTAGTAGAGTCACTAACCGCAATGAGAAACTCTCTGCTTAGTTCATATGAAATGAGGACAAATGTGACTGAAGAGGGTCTCCTGATTCGAGCATTGCGAAATCATGATACGGATTATGTTGTTTTCTCAGATTATCGTCGAAATACTGGAAGAAGAAGAATTGAAGATGCTCTGGAGATAATTGATGTTGCTGTGCAAGAGCTGGAAACAACAGAACCCAAGCAAGCTTCAAGGATATATCTAAGTACACTCAAATCAGTTGCAAAGCTTTCAAAGATGGCATCTGTCTTGGAGTATTCAGTTTTGCCAGCCGAAGAAAAAGAGAAGAAAGAGGGCATGTTGGCCCTCTAAGTGATATTATACGAGCCACTTGTAAGTGAGCTTCTTGTCATCAATGTGTTCATAACCCAACTTCAGAGACATTCCCACTTCGGGCATACCCATCAGATTAGTAATGTGAGCAGTTAGACGTTTTCCAGATGGAAACTCGCCTATGGCAACTACATAAGGAGCCTTTGAAGTCAGACTCTCGGGAGCAAAGTCCACAATAACAAAGGATCGCAGCTTTGCTTCTGTTTCTGTGAATTCTTCAAGCTCACATTGACTCAGACAGTTTTGACAATGCTGTCGCGGTGGCAAAAATTCAGTTCCACATGATGTGCATTTACTTTTCATAAGCTTGTTATCATCGAGTGCTTCCAAGAATTTCTGCAGGAAGGGTGTTACCGCCTTATCAGTTGAGTATCCAAGGTAGAGTTCTTTATGTTCTGCCATTATGACCATCCCCTCTCATATATGAAACAGTTAACAAACTGCCCAGATTGTCCAACATTATGCACAAATCCGTGTTTCACATCTTTGATTTGACGGGAAGGACTATCTGCTTCTCCTCGCATTTGTTTCATTACTTCGTAGGTCATGGAAACGCCAGTCGCTCCAAGTGGGTGGCCCTTACTCTTGAGCCCTCCATCGCAGTTGACGGGGAGACGACCTGTGTGGTAGTTCTCCTTGTTTTCAACAAATTCGGGACCCTTCCCAGGTTCCACAAATCCACAATCCTCGTAAGCAATCAGCTCTGCAATAGTGAAGCAATCATGAACCTCAGCCATTTGCATATCATCTGGGCCGAGCCCTGCCATTTCGTATGCGGCTTTAGCAGCTCGCTTGGCACCTGGAATCGAGGTTAAGCTCTCCCTATCCTGAACCATCATTGCAGATGCTCCTGCACCAATACCCTTGATCCACATTGGTCTATCGGTGAATTCCTTCACTCGGTCCTCTGCTGCAATTACTACAGCTGCAGAACCATCGGTTATCAGACTACAATCATATAGATTGAGTGGACGACAGATAGGAATTGCATTGTTCGCCTCCTCAAATGAAACCTCCTTTGGCAAATGTGCCTTGGGATTCTGTGCACCATAATGGTGTGATTTGACAGCAATCTTCGCGAGGATATCATGAGGCATATTGTACTCGTGCATATACCTTGAGGCCATCAAAGCATAGAAGGCGGGGAATGAAATCCCATACGGATACTCCCAGCGCATGTCACCAGCCTGTGACATATATTCAGTCGCGGTTGCAGATGACACTCTGTTCATCTGTTCAACCCCGAGCACCAACATGACATCGTATAAACCAGCGGCAACCATACCCCAAGCCGCCCTCAGAGAGGCGGTACCGGTAGTGCATGCAGACTCAACACGAAGATGCGGCTTTCCCTGCAGACCGAGGTAATCGGCAATTAAGGCAGAGCCAGCACCTTGTCCAGTGAATTGCGATGCTGCGTATGATAGCACACTGGCGTCAATCTTGTCCTGCGTGATGCCTTCATCATAGATAGGCTTGTATGCTTCCGCACAAAGCTCTCTCATTGTTGCATCGAAACGCTTACCAAATTTGCTGTGGCCACCAGCCACAACAGCGACGCGTCTTGCCATTTTATTTCCTCCGTGTGGAGTTTCTTATTCAAAGTAAGAAACTCTCAACTTAAATCGTAGATATGAAACCATGGTCAACGCAAACTTAAGGTTGACGGATTGAACTAAAGCGATGTTAACTTCGGCACAATTATACGCTCAATCTTAATCAGGGATTTTGTCGATGATGCGCAGGGTGAGAAGATGGTCAAGCATCCCAAATATCAGGCTCAAGATGTAGGACGAATGGAGGAAACTCCAAGAGCATTTGAAAGGTGCTGTCCAGAGTCATATCGATTGGAGATAGTTAAAGCCAGGAATGATCCTCCTGCGGTCGGGGCAGTTCCAAGACCTACGTTCAGAGTGCTGGATGAAAAGGGAGACTTGGTTGCTCATTTCCATCCCTATGGTCATTCAGAGTGCCACAGAAAAGATTTCAGAGAAATCTATGAAAAAATGCAGAAAGATATTGAAAAAGCAGGCACTGATGCTCTGAAAGCTTGGGAGAAGAATAACGACGGGTGGTAGAATGGAATATTGCGTTAATCTCAATTGCTTTGATATTCCATACTCGAAATAGAACCATGATTAGACGAATTAATTTTGATGAATTCTCGCAAATTGAAAATCTCCTAGAAGCATTCGAAGAACAAATCGGCCCTAATCCTTTTCCACAACCAGTTTCATTCAAGGATCAGACCGAGAATGCACTCAAGTTAGAGCGTCTTACAGTATTTGCCAAATATGATGAGAAGAATCCTATTGGTCTTGTCATTATAGGAAATCCTACTTCGAGGATTAGTGTGATCCATGTAGATTCTTCGACAAATAATTTGTCTGAAGTTGAAAGAGAACTCTTTGATTTTGGATTTGAGCATCTTGCCAAAACATCTTCTGATATCAGAATTGGTGGGCGCCCACTGGGGACTACTCTCCAAGATTATCCCGAAACAAAAGGATTCCGAAGATTCGATAGAAAATTCATGACTCTATCTCGAGAGAAAATCGAGTCCCTCACTGATCCAATTCTTCCTGAAGGTTATTCATTCGAAACGTACGATGAAGATAAGAGGGAAATAGTGGCGGATATTGTATTCAAGTCGAACGTCAACAACATTGATGTTGACGTGTTCCCTCAATTTTTTAAAAGCCTTGAAGCCAGTGTGAAATTACTTGAGGATATCGAACAGAGTGTGTATGGTAAGTACAAAGATGGACACTCTAAGATTCTAATGCATGATGGAAAGGCAATTGGTGCAATTTTCCTCACAATGACTGCCAATGATACTGGATACATCCCAGATATCTGTATTCTCCCGGATTATCGTGGAAAAGGACTTGGAAAAGCCATACTTATCTATTCTTTGAAAGAACAGATGAAGCTAGAATCAGAGCTTATCAAAAACAATCTAGACGTGACAAAAGAGAATCCTGCAAAATATCTCTACGAGCGTGTAGGCTACGAGGACGTCACGCATTACTCAATGTATAGATGGACCAAACCTGAATGAAAAGAAGAAGAAGGTGGGGGAGTCCCCACCAAGCAGGAGATTCACTCACCTGTAAACTTGCCGCGTCTTTTCTCAAAGACTGAGGAAATACCTTCACCAAGATCTTTGGTTTGGAAGCATGCCACACCGGCCTTGGTTTGAAATTTGAGGTTGTCCTCGTAGTTGCTATCAAAAGCCATGTGAGTTGCTTGCTTTGCCCAGTTCAGAGCAATTGGAGCATTGCCACCTAGTTTTGCACCGTACCACATTGCTTGACTAAGCAGTTCATCCTTGGTGACAACCTTGCTGACTAAGCCCATAGCTAGAGCTTCATCTGCAGTAACTTGTCCACCGGTCAGAATGAGTTCCATAGCCTTTCCAAGACCAATAATCCTTGGAAGGCGTACACAGCCACCCCAAGCAGGAATAAGTCCAAGACTCACTTCAGGAGTTCCAATCTTTGCCTCTGTATCACATATTCTGATATCACAAGCAAGAGCAATTTCGCTTCCTCCTCCCAAGCATAGGCCGTTAATGGCTGCAATGACAGGTTTGCTGAGTTTGGCAATCTTGTCAATAGCTGCTTGACCTTCCTCAAGCAAGGGTTTGACTTCGTCAGGTTTGCCCAGATAGCCCTGAGCCATCTTTAGGTCAGCACCTGTGCAATAGACCTTGTCATGAGCCGAAGCTATCACAACAGAACGAACCTCAGGATCGTTCTCTGCCTCATCTAATGCTGCAACCAAGTCAGTGAGGAATTGATCGTTGATACTGTTTAGAGCATCGACGCGATTGAGCTTTATCACGGCTACGTTCTTCGCTGGCGAAAGGAACGAGCCTTCTTTCGAATACAGTACTGCTTCGTATTCACCCATTGTTATCACCTAATTCGGAGACTATGCCATGTAGAAAGTTACATGCGCCTAATAAATCCAATTCATCATAGTCTGAAAATGATATTATTAATTCTTGATATGCCGATTACGTATTCGACTTGATAAGAAGAAAAAGAGAGGGGAGGCAAGGAAATACTTGCCTACTTTATTTTATCCAAGCATTTTTGGAACTGAGTAACATTCACCATGCTCTTCGTACAGCTTTTGAATCTCCGCCTTAACTTTGTCAAGCCCAATTCTATTCGCTGTTTCGAAAGGACCTTCAGGGAAGCTTGCGCCAAGTTTCATCGCTTTGTCGATGTCATCTTGTTCTGCAATCCCTTCATCGATAAGAAGCATCGCTTCTCGCAGAACAGGCATTTGAATCCTCATGAGTAACCACTCAGGGTCAGCACCTTTGGGAGGTTCTGGTTCGTCCTGAACAGCACCATATTGATAGAATCCCTTCTTGGCCTTGTTTCCAATCGCACCAACCTCGACCAATTTCTTGAGAGTTTCCGGTGGTTTGAAACAATCACCTAGTTCTCTGTAGAGTGTGCTCATGGCATTGAAAGCAATATCAAGCCCGACGAAATCTCCTAATGCAAATGGTCCAACCATGAACTTTGCATGGGTGGTCATTACATTGTCAATCTCTTCCTTAGTTGCTACTCCCTGTTCGTAGAGCATAATAGACTCTCTCAGGACGGGCATGAGAATTCGATTGACTATGAACCCTGGACTGTTCTTAGCTTTGACTGGAATCTTACCCTGCTTCTGACCAACAGCAATGGCTGTTGCAACGGTTTCATCACTTGTCTTTTCACCAATTACAATCTCAATCAGCTTCATTGCTGCAACGGGGGAGAAATAGTGCATTCCGATGAATTTGTCGGGGCGGTTTGTAGAGCTTGCTAGCTCATCGATACTCAAAGAAGATGTGTTTGTTGCCAAGATAGCATGATGTGGTGCAGCTGCATCAACCTCAGCGAATACTTTCTTCTTTACTTCCATGTTCTCAAAGATGGCTTCTATTATCAGGTCCGCATCCTTTGAGGCTTCAGCGGCATCGATGGAAGAAGACATGTTACCAATGAGGCTTTGAGCCTCACTAAGTCCCAACTTGCCTTTATCCACTCCTGTCATAACATCATTGCGGATACGTTCCATCCCTGCGTCAACAGCTTCCTGATTGATGTCAACTAATGTTACTTGGTAGCCGTTTCCTGCCGATACATAGGCAATCCCAGAGCCCATCAGGCCTGCGCCAATGATCACAATCTTGTTGATCTCCATTCAAGAGACCCTCCTAGAGTGCACCAGTCATTGCGACCAAGATTAGATTAGCCAGGGGATCAGCCTCATTGGCGTTTCCAATAACTACTAAGCTCCCATCCTTCATGGTGTTCTTGAAAGGGATTTCTCCAGTAATGATCCCAAGAAGCGTGGCCGAGTCAGACTTGAAAATGACGTCAGGGCTGGGATACACGCCATCATGAAGGCTCATCCCTTTGTGCGTTACAACGAGGTATTGATCGCCTTCCTCAGTATGAACTTGAAGGATTTTTCCATGGTATCGACCAATCCATTCAGCCAAGTTCTTCTTCAGGTCATCCTTTGTGTTGACTTGATGCATGAAGAATTTGAAGAATTCTTGTAGTTGACTCATGCTTATTCATCCTCCTTAGTCATCCAGTCATCAAGCGCTTCTGCCATGGCTGCATCGATGGTGTTTGCCCAGAAGTTGCCTTTTCTTTCCTTGACTTTCTCAAGAAAAGCTTCATACTTCTCGTTTTCCATAAGGACAACAATTCGTCCCTTTCGGTCATTGATGAAGGATGAGTGAATCATCTTCTTGGAGTTCCAGTACTCGTGTTCGATGTCTCCATCTTTAAGAGTTGGATAGAACGGCCATGCGCCAGTTGGATGTTTTCTGAATTTCGCCATTATTTACCACTCCATTTCTTAACCTCGCCCCCGACAGCTTCTTTGAAGCCAGGCCGGAAGGGCCACTGCACACAATATCGAAAGCCTTTCACGCCATCTTCCTCACCACCGGACCATCGCCCAGTGTAAACGCGTCCGCCCTTATTGTCTGCAAACTGCTCCATAACGACCATAATAATGCCTTCAATAGTTAGTCCAGCCTCATCTGCCCGTTCTTTCAGGTTTGCAAGAGTTGAGTCATTAAATTCAATTTCCATGATATCACTCCCTGAATGCAAGACGCTTGTACGGCTTGCCCCATCTCTCCTCATACATGAGTCCTTCCAGTGGTGCTCTGCTTGGGCCAAGTGCTCTGGCAGATACTCTCTGACCAATGCAGAATGCTGTTAATGGTAGCCAAATGGGGGGTATTCCCAGCTTGTCGCGAATCAGCTCAGCATGACGCGGATCTGAACAGACTAATGCCTCATAGGCAGCGCCATAACCCAATTCCGTAGCTGTTAACCACATGTTCTGAACTGCCATTCCACATACAACTGAACCAAAGAGTTCGTTTGGATATAGATAGCCAGCATCATGCCATGCGTCACTAGCACACACAATAATAACAGTATCACTCTTTTCGGGATACCGGAATAATTCGCCATCTCGAAGTCTTGCGTATACTGCTGCTCGGTATGGATCTGCAATGAACCAATTACGACCGCTAGTCAACTCGAATGGAGCACCACCAAATGCGGTCTGCGCCATTTCTTGTGCAATATCTGCCAGAAACTCCTTGGTTTCTTGGTCATCACGGATTACGATGAAACGCATCATAAGCATGTTCTCTGGACTGGGAGCATGTCGCGCAGCCTCAAGAATCAGCTCAATGTGTTCATTGGGTATTTTTTCGCCAGTAAATTCCCTGATGGACCTCCTCTCGCGAATCCACTTCAAAGACTCAAGTTCTTGAGTGGATTTCACTGTGTCCTCGGTTTTACCAGATGATTTAGCATCACTTGCCATTTGTTCACCTCAATATTATTTGAGCAATACATCGACCTGTGTCGACCTAGCATAAATCCCTTCCGAGAAGTTGTCGATTTAGTATGAAAAGTGCCAAGAACGACGAATCACGAACTATTATTCGTCATGCACTACATCTCGCCATTGTTTAGGAACATCTGCAGACATAAACAAGACTGTAACCATTGTCAGTTCAACGAGTACGCTGAGAGGGGTCGAGAATGCTAAAGCTGTAAGACCGATGAAGATCGATGCTAGAAACCGATTGTATAGGCCAGAACCGAGAGTTCCTTCAAGCATCACAACCACTATCGCTGTTAGGAGCATGAGTCCTGCAAGTGAGATGTAGGCTAAAGAGAGTGTGTAAATGTAACCAGGAACAAGTCCGGGATGGAAAACACTGTTATCATCATAGTAAATACCATTGAAACCGCTTACTAACAGAATAACAGCGACGGATAGATGACAAATCGCACTAATGATTGCCAGTAGGGCAAGTCGTTGTCCTTGTGTATCCTTGAATACCGAATAGATTCCATAGAAGCCAAAAGATTGGAAACCCAAGCCAGCGGCCATTCCAAGAAAAGGTACTGCAAGTGCCCAGGGATTGAGCAGTGGTGCAGAGTTTTGCGACATTGCAATAAGGCCAATGGTCAGGAATATTCCAACAGGTGCTCCAAGGCTACCTAGCCAAAAGGGACGTCTATCAAAATTGTCAACGTTTTCTTCCAAGCTTTTCACTGTGCAATCTGCATGGCACCACCATCCCTGATACTTGACTTTCTCTCTTCCTTTCAGGGGTTCTCCACAGATAATGCAAGTGGCACTTCCGTCCTCTTTATAGCCCTTAACTTCCACACAATCACTCTCATCTTAGAAGAAAGACGAAATAAGAAAAAGGTTTGCAGGAAACCAAGCCCTATCTATTCAAATTCTACCTTCTTCCATTCTTCAGGTATTTTTGCTGTGAGGAAGAGAGCTGTCACTAAAAACGCTTCGAGAAAGAAATTGAATGGCGAGAGTATCATGCACCCAGCAGCAGCAATGAAGATGGTAGCAACAACTCTGTTGTCAAATCCACTTGTGACAGACTCACCAAGCAATAGAATCATTATACCGATTATAGCCATTAAAATTAGTAGCATAAGAACCGCGGCGACCTCTGCAACATACATTCCAGGAAGTGACAAAAGAAGAAAATCGCCGGTCACTGGATCATAGTATTGTGGCTCATAACCATACAAGAAGATGATACCTGCTGCAAGAAAATGTATCACTGAAGCAGCAATTGCGAGAATGGAACAAAGGACACCAATTCCTTCATCATAGTTTACAGTGAATCCATAGAATCCAAATGTCTGAAAAAGCAATCCTATTGCCATTCCCAGAAAAGGAATACCATAGAATATTGGATCCTGGCTTAGATTCTGAAACTGCAGGAGGATAAAGAAATTCATAACAAATGCAACCACAAAACCGAAACTCCCGAGAATGAAGGGTATTCGGTTAAATTGATCAACCTGCGTTTCAAGTGCTTTCTGTGCACATTCAGCATGAGCCCACCAATCACGATACTTAACTTTCTCCAATCCCGAAAGAGGTTTTCCACACATGATGCATTTTGCGACACCTTCAAAATCATCAGCTATGTCTTCCATTAATATTACCCCAAATCAATTTCTAATTAGAAATTTGGCTTGAAAGAAAAAAAGCATTTGTAGCGAACACTACTCAAGTATTACTCTAAGTAATGTCTCCGTGGCATTAGAATACTAGGGTGAGTAATAGCTCGACCATACAACATCACTTATGGGGGAGAGTCAGTGAAGCAATTGGAACACGCAATTACTCTCCCGGCAACTGTGTGTTTCAGCTTTGTTGCAAGAGAAGGAGCACCGTGCTCCTCTCACCACATCTATTTTTTCAGATGGCTTAGATCCAGAGATTCCAGCATGATTCGCTCAATGACTGCAATTTTCTCCAAATCATCAAGTGATACAGCACCAACAAGTGAGTCGACAAGCTGACTAGTAGTGTAGGTATCATGTGCTGTCATCATTATTGGGATACCTGTTTCCTTCGCCTTTGCTATGGTTTGAATATCAGGCCCCATTCCTCCAGTAAGTATCAGAAGGTTGGTATCAGTTTCCATGGCAGCAAGGCAGATATCAGACCTATCGCCACTGGTAATAACAGCTTTATCCTTTGCTCGTCTGAACCACTTTAGAGCATTTTCAGGGGCCATGCTGCCCACCATGAATTGGTCAATCAATAGTTCTTTCTTATCATCACCAGTAAGCATCTGCCCATTTAGGGTATGCAGAATTTCTCGAATTGTGGGGCTGAAGAGTTCTCGTCGATAGTAGACCGCACCAAGGAAACGAAGTCCATGTTCTTGAATATACGGCCCAATTTTCTCTGTAACTAAATTGCGGTACATTGGGGGAACCATATTGAGAACAATTGAGATATCCTCTACGCCTTGCTGCAAAAACAAATCACGTTGAAGAAGAATATCATCGATAGCTGTGACATCCGGGAAGTTGACCAAGCAGATTACTTGCGCATCGAATTCTTTGGCAATCTGTGGAGCCGAGAGTCCGACATGCAGGAGATTCCAAGGTGCTTTGGTGCCTTCGATTATCATGAAATCAGAATTACTGGAAACTTTCTCATAGGCTTCTGTTATTCTTGCAAGAAGGGCATCATGACCCACTCTAAGTAACTCATCATAACTCGATTTTGTTCTTACAATAGGACAGATGCTATCAATACCTGCTTCAATTCCAAGCACCTGTTTAAGAACAGCAGCATCTTCATCGTTTGCTCCACCCACAGGTTTGATGTATCCGACCTTATTGCCCAAATCTTGAAGGTATTTAGCAAGGCCCAACGCAACCAATGTTTTACCTGTAAGAGTTTCGCCGCTAATTACTATATTCTGAGTCATTCTCTCTCGCCTCCCACTGTGATTTTAACATCCACAGCTATCACGCCTTTCCCCTTTTCATAAACAAATGCAGGATTTATATCAAGCTCTACAATTTCCTTGAAATCAGTGACGAGTTGACTAATTCTCAGAATTGTGTCCTCGATAGCAACTATATCACTTGGTGCCTCTCCTCGAACCCCTTGAAGCACTGTTCCCATTTTAGTTTCCATGATGAGTGCACCAGCATCTCTTCTGGTCATTGGTGCAAGTTTGAATGATATGTCCTTGAGGTAGTTCACGTATATCCCACCTGCACCGAACATGACCAGTGGTCCAAATTGAATATCTCTAGAACATCCAACGATTAGCTCCTTTCCTTTCTGAGCCATCTCTTGGACATCGACACCATAAATGATGGCTTTCGGCATAAGTTTTCGGGCATTATCAAGAATCTCAATAAATGCCTTCTCTACTTCTTCGGGTGTTTCAAGGCCAACTCGTATGCCGCCTATGTCGCTCTTGTGCACGATATCAGGGCTAGCAATTTTGAGAACCACTGGAAATCCTAGATCCTTTGCAAGATTCTTTGCTTCTTCAGGACTTGTTGCAAGACGGATTTTAGCTACGGGGATGTCATAAGCCTCTGCAATGGCATGTGCCTCACTACCTAACAGCACACGGCGCCCGTCTTCATGAACTCGCCTTATGATTCCAACCACCTTCTCTTTATCCGCATTAAGAACAGGAACGACCTCTTCTTTCAGATTGTCTCTATTTACGGTGTATTTGTAGAGCTCAGCCAGCGCATGAACTCCGCGTTCGGGAAAATCGAATACGGGAATTCCTCCCTCCGTAAGTACAATCCGTGGGTATACCATTGAATTGCCACCCATGAAGATTGCAATAATGGGTTTGGAGGGGTATTTCTTATGTGCATCCACAATTACCTGAGCAGTTTCTACAGGCTTTGTCATTGCTTGTGGGGTTAAGAGCACAAGAACGGAATCCACATTCTCTTCCCTTAGTGAAGCCTCGATACACAAAGCATACTCTTCGGGTTGTGCAGTTCCCAATGCATCTATGGGATTATAAACAGAAGCAGCTGGCGGCAGGTTAGATTTGAGAAACTCAATTGTTTCAGTCGTGAAAGATGCCACTTCTAGGCCACTGAATTCACATGCATCAGTTGTCAATATTCCGGGCCCTCCAGCATTTGTTACAATTGAAACTCTATTTCCACTTGGAAGAAACATATCATCAAAGACGCTGGCAACATCAAATAATGCGGCCATACTCTCTGCTCTACTGACGCCACACTGCTTGAATGCAACATCATATGCAGTATCGCTTCCCGCAAGAGAGCCTGTATGAGATGATGCTGCTCTAGCTCCCGCGGCACTGACTCCTGATTTCACGATGAAGATTGGTTTGTGTGGAATAACAGTTCTGCAAGCTTTCATGAATTTGGGACCATCAACAACGGACTCGATGTATAGGAGAATGAAAGTAGAATCAGGATCTCTGCCGAATGCCTCAATGAAATCTGCTTCGTCTAACTGTGCCTTGTTGCCTAGGCTAACAAATTTTGAGAAGCCAATCTTTTCCATCAAACTCCAATCAAGAATGCCTGTCATTAAGGCTCCTGATTGGGACGCAAACGCAATTGACCCTTTGGATGGTGTTCCTGCTGAAAACGAAGCGTTGTATGGAGAATGGGTGTTAATAATCCCTAAACAGTTCGGACCTTGTACAATCATGTCGTACTTCTCTGCTATTTCGATAATCTTCCGCTCTATCTCATGACCCTCGTGACCGACTTCTTTGAATCCTGCTGTGATAATGACGAGTGCCTTAACTCCCTTTTCACCACATTCCTGAACAATAGGAAGAACGTATTTTGCAGGAATCACGATTACTACTACATCGACATCGTTGGATATATCTCTGACAGACCTGTAGACTTGTTTTCCCAGAATCTCTCCGCCCTTCGGGTTAATTGGATAGATTCTCCCCTGAAAACCACTATCAATGAGATTACGCATGACATCATTGCCAAGCTTTCCCTTCGTCGATGATGCGCCAACTACAGCGATCGAGCGAGGATTGAACAGTATATCGATACCTTTCTGCCTGTCCACTATACAGCACAACCTCTGGTGCGACTATGTCGGGAGCAAATTCACGGCATTATAATTCATACCATACAACTATCAACGTTTATCGATGCAAAATATGTTTCTTCCATAACTTTTCACTTTGCATATAAATCCGTATTTGGGGGTCATTTATCGCGTTGCGACTTAGCCACAATTCTCTGTAGGATATTCAGCTGGATGAGAAACGCAAATGGGAGTGGGATAGCTTGGAGATATGCTGGGCTACGCCAAAGTACGATAAAGATAGTTGGGATCATGATTGTTACAAATGGAACCGTCAGAATATCAACCAAGAGGCTAATGATTGTAGAATTCCTCAGGGATATAAAACCTTTCGAGTAAGCTACTTCAATGAATGGAAGAATGAATCGTTGCTTCCCAAAAATGATTGAAACAAATGCAAGATTAATCCTAGTACTGCTGTTGATATTCCATAGCATCGCGTATGCCTGTAGAAATCCTGAACCAACGGATAATATGATTTGATATGGCGCCAATAGAGTTCCTGCGACAAGGATACTCATGAATAATGTAAACTTGTGAAGGTTTTCGTCAGGAACTTCTACAGGGGCCATGATTGATATGAAAATTCATACATCAAATGAATCCGATGATTATTCAGGCAAATCAGTAACTCGAATGAGTGGAACTTCATTTTGAATACCGAGTTGGTATTACTCAATGTAATATGCATGTGTTACATAGATACAGCTTAGGTGATTACCACCGTAAGGCGTTGGTCATACTGCCATTGCCTTGAGAGAGAAGATGGTGAATAAATCATGAAATTAGTTACACTTCACGTTCCGGAAACCTACATAGATGGTCTCGAGAAGCTTGTTGACAGTAATCTCTATCCAAACAGATCTGAAGCAATCAGAATTGCGATTAGAGACCTACTCAAGCGAGAACTCTGGGGTTAGAGAGTAGCCGATTTCGGCTCCTCCCCTAGAGCACCTTGTCCAAGATATCTTAATCTATTATTATTGAGCGGAAATAATGAGTACCCACCCCGTCTAGATACTTGATGAGGTACCCAAATAATACAAGGTGACCATTATGATGCCTGATTCCGCAATTATACAAGGGCAAAATGACCAGCGTATACGTTTGGTTAAAGGCTGTCCATGTATGAAGGAATTCGGTGACGAGAGAGTCTGTATCAACAATGATAATGTCGTTCCCATAAAATCGATGCAAGTGGATCCTTTATTTTTCACACAATTACAATCCATCAGCGACTTAGATGAATTCAAGAGTGAACGAGAAGATATGTGCTATTCATTGATTAACTTGGATAACAGTGATGATTGTGTGTATTGTATAAGTCAAGGAAGTATCATTCGAATAAACAATAAGGCAGTTAGTGCCACAAATATTGAAGACGCCTTGGACTTCACAGTTTCTCCAGATATGAATGACAATGAGGTAATCTGCTCCTCTTGTTTGTACAAGTATTTGGTTACACTAACAGATTTGTATGAGGACCTTCTTTCTGAATCAGAGAAGAGTTTAACGATTTTAAGCTACTCAAAAGACCTTGTTAATAAGATTGCAGAGGAGCTGAGTCTGTATTCCCTCTATTCAAACCGAAATATCATTCTCACTAAAGAAGAAATAATTGAACAGCATATTCATTGTCTCACCCAGGAAAGAGAAAAACTGAATCGTTTGGCCATCGAGAAAGAATCGTTGGAGTTACAAGGGGACTTTGAAATTCTTGTAAGGGTGCATCGAACGCTTTCACGATTAGAGGCTGTTTTCCTGTTCCAAGTGCTTTCTTTGAATGAAGCAGATGACGAACTGACAGCGTTGACATTGCTCAAGTTCATGATCGACACTGCCAATCGCATTCTATCAACACATGATGAAATCCGAAAGCAACGAGATTTACTTGACCGCATAGGTATTCTCACTGGAGATTTGGATGCGCTTCTGAGCGAAAAGGAAGAACAGAGAGTGATTGCCGAACGTAGATTCCGAAATCTAATTGTATTGCTATCCCAAGTCAGTGGCAGGCCCTCATAAAAACTGCTATATCCATCAAAGTTCTTTTTATCTCAGTGTTTTCTCCTTAATAAGAGGGGAAGTAGTGGAGTCCACCTGTTATGGATGTACTAGGACGCGACAGTGAAGTAAGCCAAGGATCAATCCAAGTTGTAAGGGGGTGCCCTTGCTACAAGGTCTTTGGAAAGGAGAAACTGTGCGTCAACAATGATGATGTTCTGGAAGTAGAGGTGATAGAAATTGACCCTTCACTCTTTGCATTCAATACAGATAAAGAGTCTATGGAAAAGGAACGTGCTTCAGAAGGAAACATATGCTATGCCTCGATCTTTGTAAATCATCCGGATAACAAGGTGTATTGTATTTCCCAAGGATGGACTCTGAGAATCCATGGAAAGGATGTCCCTGGTAACGACCTTGAAGATGCACTACAATTTCTGTCAACAAAGGATCTTACTGATAGTGCTGAAATCTGCAGCGAATGCTTGTATAAATTCATTCTGACACTAGGTGATACATTTGCGGACCTCATGACAAAGAAGGAAAAAACTGACGAGGTCAAAAAGTATGTGGATAAGTTTTCCCTCAAGATTGCAGTGAAACACAGCCAAATGGATGAAATGATGAAACCCATAGGAACAGAAGAGGACATTGATGATGGAGTGGATCATTTCGCCTTTCTTAGAAAGTATCTGATTCAACTATTGGACCAACAACAATCATGGAAGGCACTGAATCAAGCATTAAGGGATACTGGTGAAGAGGGCTGGCTACTTAAATTGGTAGAAATGCGGGAGAGGTTATCGCGTCTTGAGTTTCAGTTCTATAGTCAAACATTGCAGCTTCGGGATATTGCTGATTTCAATCTCATGATAAAAATGCTCCAATATGTTCTGAAATCCTCAGCGGAGATTCTGAGCCTGAATGAAGAGATTCACACAAAGATTCTTTCAAAGGATTTCATAGAAGCAGCTGAAAGAGATGATAGACTGGCACATTTAGCAACATATGCAACGTATTCAAGAACTGTAGAACATAACTTTGGGAACATTCTACAGATTTTGAGTAAACTCTGATCAGCATCCCTTCTCAATAGCGGGAGTCAAACAAGAAAGCGAATATCGGAATGTATTGCAATCATCAGGTTGGACACAGTGTGTATTTTACCGGATTTATTCCACTCCTCGGTGAACTCTCGATATATCTGAAGGTTCTCCAATACCTCTGCTGCTGTTTCAAGAATATCAGAATCTTTTACAACTTCTCCAGTCCCAAGACCCGGACAAATACTACGCATGGCACTAAGACCCCATGAAGTATAACCGTTACCATCTTCAAAAACGAATGGAAATGACCTACATGCGCCAGGTCTTATTTCATGGATCATACAGAGATTGTTTTTGAGAAACAGGCATTCGCCATCTTCTGATTTCTTGAGTGCTATAGTAGCAGGACCATTTTCAGTTAGGACCTGAGGTATATGCTCTAGTCCTAGAGGAATCTCATCACCATTGTAAGGAATGTAAAAATCCAGCGCGCGTATCACTTGTTTTGGTGTTAATTCAAGCCCATTTGTAATTCTAGTAATGTCACGACCAGTCAGAGTCACAATCATTTCTATCTGCTTGCAGCAAGCGCCACATTTAATGCATTCAAAATGCACCTCGGGCTGGGTCAGGATTCATACACCGCCTATTTCAATGTTCTAAGAAATTCGGCCATTACCTTGAAACCATCAGTAATGTCTTGAGTCGAAGCAGCATATGAAAAGCGCAAATGGTTTTCATAGGCATCTCCAAATATATGCCCCGGAGCAGTAACAACGCCTGTCTTTTTCAGAAGCAATTCTGCAAGAGTGGCACCACTCAAATCGTATTCACTGAAGTCAGGGAACACGTAAAACGCACCCATTGGATTAATACACTCTACTCTAATTATTTCACAGAATAGCTTTTGGACAAGATCGCGGCGATCTTGGTAAGCATTGCGCATCCTATCGATTGAGCTTTGGTCACCTCGAATGGCCTCTACTCCTGCATACTGAACAAAAGTTGTGGCGCATGAGGTGGTATTCTGCTGAACACGAACCATATTATTTATTGTAGATGGAGCTGCGATTGCATATCCCAATCGCCACCCGGTCATAGCATAGGACTTCGAGAAACCACTGATACAAATTGTTCTCTTCATATCAGGATCAACTTCAAGCATGGATGTCTGCTTAAAACCATCATACACCAGTGATTCATAGATTTCATCACTGAAAACCAAAAAATTATGGTCACACGCCAAATCATAGATGATTTTCAAATGCTCCTTTGTTAGGACTCCTCCTGTAGGATTATTTGGAGAATTGATTACAATTCCTGCAACCTCCTTCCCCATCCTATCTTTAAGGATCTCTGCGTCTAATTCATATCCGGGGTTTGTTGGAACATCCACAGGCAATGCTCCAGA
>CAYMLT010000009.1:20143-28426 GCA_964391265.1 uncultured archaeon | reverse complement strand
GTCTGAAGAGTAGCAGCCCTGATACTTCAAGATTCGAGCACTGTTTTCATTCATAGGAGTCTAGTAGGTGTATCTAAGGAAAAACACCAAAGACTGGATGGTTGACGAGAATGGAGTCTTCATTGATATTCACACAGAGCTTAGGGAATATCACGAAGTGCTATCATTCTTCAGAGCAGTTCAGAGAGAATCCAGTGTAAAGGAATATTGCAACGGTTCAAACGCTGGAGGGAGATGGATTTACCAGATATACAGTAATGAATTCATCGACGAGCTAGCTGTGATGGTCAATGATATTTTAGATTCAGATAATCGCAGAGGTCCAGTTCTTGAGGTAATGAGTGGAGATGGAAAACTTAGTGAATTCCTACAGCCCCAAGTGAATAGGCAGATTATTACTACCGACGCAAAGACTAGTCGCGACAATATAGGATTTCCAAAGTGGATTGAAACAGTCGATGCACTCGAATCAATTGACCACTACAATCCCGGCGTGGTTGTGATGTGTTGGGAGCCATTCTATTCAGATGTGAGCTTAGATGTGATCAAAAAGGGCATTCCAACTATTTGGATTGGAGACCCCTCAAGTTCTGCAATCAACACAGGCCTTTCTGAAACGGAATATGAAATAATCAAATCGCGATATGCACTGTGCCGGCATGATGATTTTCTTGCTGGTGAGTATCGGACAATCATTCGACTCTTTAATTCATCAATCACGCATGGTATCTACTGATTCGCTAACCAGTCCCGATATGTCTTCCATCTGTGTTACACCTTTTTTTATCCTTACATCGGTTATGCTTTCTTGCTAAAAGGTAGAAGGTCTAAACGTGGTGAAACCAACAACTGATGCAGTTGACGTTGATCTGAAGACAGGAACTACATTAGGATTTTATCATTTTGGGGAAGAACGTCCCAATATTCTAATTCTGTCAGCAACAGAGGGAAATTCCGCTGGATGTGTGTACACATCATATCTTCTCATGAAATATCTTGAGGAACTTGATCGAATAGATGGCTCTGTAACAGTGCTTCCGGTATCCAATCCTCTCGCCTTCAGATTAGGAGCGTATGTGTCTCCTCTTGATTCGCAAGCTCTAGATTCAGTATTTCCAGGCAGGGAATATGGCACAGTCACGGAACGCATTGCTTGGGAGATCTGGAGGAAAGCATCTCAAGCTGACTATGTTATTCAACTCCGTTCACCACCTCAATCGTGTGTAAGCCATGCGATAGGATTGCACAGAGAGTACATTCATGTTCGAAATCTCGCCTCGCAGCTGGGATTATCATTTGTTGCACAAAGCGCCGGGACCAGAGGGGCATTAACAACAGAGGCGGCTCATGAAGGGATTCCTGTTATAGCAATTGGACTTAGAGGCTATCACGACCAAATCGATCCGCAAGCGGCTGTTGAAGTTCGTGAAGCCATTCTCAATTTCATGCGGATCCGAGATATGCTACCAGGAGAGAGAATAGAGACCTCAAGTGTCTTTACTGGTCGTTTACAAAACATAAACTGCGAATCAGAGGGTTTCTTTATTCCAAGAGTGAATCTTGGTGAGGATGTGAGGACAGGTTCTGTAATTGGAAGCGTAGAAGGGGGAATGGATATCCTATCCTCTGTTGATGGGACAGTCATCACCCTGAGTAGAATGAACTACGTTTTTGAAGGGGATAGAATTGCCCAAATTGGGGCACCTCTTCTCGATCAAAGAGGTCCTGTTGCAGAACCTGAAGAAGTGCCAAGTCGAAGGAAATGGTGAAAGTGTGCAGTGACTGCAATTGTTGCAACAATCTGATGCGAACTAATGTTGGAGACAAGAAATTACGAGAGAAAGGAAAACTCCTCATCGTAGGGAGTTGCATGTATGACCGATTTCCTAAGATCGTAGCTGAATTCAGTGAGAGAGATGGAGGTTCGGCTGTTCTCCATGTATGCCTCGAGGAGATGCATGTAAATCAAGTCGGTTTCAAGATAGCGTCGATGGTGAGATATGCTCAGCTATCGTCAGTAACAGCCTTGACCATTGATGGTAGCCCGCATTGTGTTCAATTGCACTATGTTATTGAAGATATAAAGAGGCATTTCACATCAGAAATCGAAACGCACCATTTTGTTGTTGAAAACGGGATAGTCTCAGAGATCAGTCCTGATGCTGTAAAGCGATCAAGACATCTCTCCAAGATTCAGAGTATGATTGATAGATAATAATCATTGAATTCTGATTTTTGGGAGAATGAACCCAGCACGCTTTCTATATACCAAATACTCATCACCATAGTGGAGTATAAGTTTTCGTTCTTCAAAATACGCGCCCACCAATGTGTATGCACTCAATGAAATTGAAAAAACGGCTATCTGAGGGAAGGGGTAAATCAATGCCAGTGCTAATAGAAGCAGGATTGTCGCAAGATAGAGAGGATGCCTCATCCGTGAGTAGATTCCATTAGTAATCAGTTCAGGCATTCTATCTGTTCGCATATCTGCCACTGTGCTAACCGAAATCACTTTGGATGCGGCCATGGTAACCCATCCTCCAATTGCACCAAGAATGATGCCGCTGATGAAAAAGAGAGGCTGAATCGCGGTTGGATCAATGAGAAAATACAACCAATCCCAGTACCACATGGCAAGAAATGGGAGAAGTATACCAATTATACTTGATATCGTGAAGATTCGGGAATAACCCGTTTTTCCCCACTTATCGATTATCCGCTCTTTGACAGGCAATGTGGAAATGCCACTGTGCTGCAAACCAAAAATGATTGTCCCTAGTACAATTAGAAGATACTCTAGCATAGTCAAACACCTCAAAAGTATCACATAAGTTTATTACTAAAGCCTTATAAGAAACTATCGTTAATTAAACATTGTTAATTATGTAAGTTGAAGGCTGTAGGAAAATGGCTAAAGAAATTCCAACAAACCCGTTTGCGCCCATGGAAATGTGGAGCAATACAATTGTAACAGTGAAAGATGGTGACGAAAAGAAGAATGTTGATGCCAAGCAATCACATATTCGCTATGTGGTAGGAGAAGGCACAACAAAGAGATTCGTTGACCATGGGAATGATATGCATGAAGTATCAGATCGCACAATCTACTTCACTCCAGCAGTACACAAGATGATGGAAGAGCCTTTTCACTATGATAGCAGTAAAGTAGAGAGCATCGTAGGGGAAAGCCAAACGGAGAAAACCAAGAATCTGAAGAGATTGGATTTCTGTGAAGACCATGAAATCGTCGAGGTTTCATTTCAGAGCCCAGGCGTTGAATGTTGTGCGATGACAAAAGAAGAGGCAGACAAACATGGCGTACCCCTTCAGTTCCAAGCAGGATACCTGCTAGGTAGAAGTGATGGAATGCTGAAGATTGCTTTGACAAAGACCGAACTTGAAACTGGCTCGTCTTACTACGAGAACATACATGTAATTCCAGAGGCAGTTGTTAGCAGCATACAGTGCCTTGAGTAGATACAGAAACAACAAGGCGGGTACTATTGATTCATCTCCCTGTTCCAGCTACCCCTACACGGTGGGAGTTACTTTCATTGGCAGTACCCGCCTTACCCTCTTATTTTCAACAATCTGCAAACAATAAGTGTATAACAGTGCACATCACCGACCAATCAAATACTCCTTTTAACAATCGTATATTGAAAAAGAAAATACACAAGGTAACACTTTTATAACCAAAAAATAGCGCTTGCGGACGCATCTACTCTCGGTATACAGTTTTATCCGAGCCTTAATCGGAAGACGTAACCGGCTGTATACCAAGTAGATGAAACCTTAGGTGATCAATAAATGGCGAAACCAGTCCGTGCGCTAAATGACCAGCAAGGCGCTTTTGTTTGCTCCTCTTGTGGAGGCACCGAATTCTACGAAGACAAAACGCGCGGAGAGAGTGTCTGTACATCCTGTGGATGTGTTGTTTCTGACCGAATTGTGGATTCAGGTCCTGAATGGAGAGCCTTTACTGCTGAAGAGAGAAACTCGAGGGCTCGAACAGGATCTCCGATGACTCTTACTATGGCAGACAAAGGACTAGCAACAACTATCGGTTGGAGCGACAAGGATGCAAATGGCAGGTCCATTGCTGCGAGTAATCGTGCAGCAATATACCGAATGCGAAAATGGCAGATTCGAACATTGGTCCACAGTTCACAACATAGAAATCTCAGTATCGCTATGAGCGAGATGGATAGACTTTGTTCCCAACTTGGAGTTCCTCATGAAACCAAGGAAACCGCTGCTCTGATTTATCGCAAGGCACTCGGAAAGAGACTTGTTCGAGGTAGGAGCATTGAGGGAATGGTTGCAGCAGCCATATACCTGTCCTGTCGAATTCATAAAATACCAAGACAACTCGATGAGATTGTAACTGAGGCAAAAGTAAACAGAAAGGAACTTGGACAGTGTGTTAGACTAGTTCTAAGGAATGTCGCAATTAAAGTTCCAATTCCGTCTGCAAACGACCTGATGCCAAGAATCTCAGCAGACCTAAGTCTTGAGGGAAAGACTGTTCAGTGTGCAATGGGAATTATCAACCAAGCACGCGAACGCGGCATTACTGCTGGAAAGGATCCAGGTGGTCTAGCAGCTGCAGCATTATACATCGCTGGAATCATTGAGAATGATAGACGGACACAGCGAGAAATTGCAGAGGCAGCCAATGTTACAGAAGTTACTGTACGAAACCGCTACAAAGATTTGGCAACAAGCCTTCAAATTACGATTAGACCATAGTGGGAATTATCTCCCACATGGCCTTTTTGGTCTTATCCGAAGTTCTTTTGTGAGTCATTATCCATACAATGGATACCATGAACAGCCAATTTCTCTTGGTCCTATGTGGAATCCCTGCAAGTGGCAAGACCACACTAGCAAAACGGCTCTATGAGATTACTTCTGTGGATGAAAAGGTTCAGCTGATTAGTACGGACAAGTGGAGAGATCAAGCGTTCTATGCAGACTTCCTTCCTGAGAGAGAACAAGAGGTCAGAAAAAAGGCATTAGATGCAACGCGAACCGCGTTAACCATCGGTGAATCAGTGATACATGATGATACGAATTACTATTCGAGTATGCGTCATGAATTGTATTCACTTGCCGTTGAGAGGCAATGCAAGTTTGGAATTGTTTTTATCAATACACCACTAGAAGTTTCGTTGAAATGGAATAAAAAACGAGATGTAATGGTTCCCTCCGATGTCATTACACGGATAAGTGAACGACTAGATATGCCAGGAGCCAAATATGCATGGGACAATCCGATTTACCAGGTTGATCTAAATTCTGTTGATTTGATTGAGACTTCCAATGAAATTGTTGGTGTGCTGAAAGCACTTCAGCCAATCCAAAAAGAGCAAACAGCCTTCCCGGGAATTGCGGAGAGATATGACAAGACAACGAGGGATATAGTTGGGAAATTCTTAGCCCACAAACCAAACTTCAGGCTAAGTGCTGAGGTTTCACGTATTAGGATAAGAGTTATGCAGTATGCAGTGAAGAATGAAACCTCAGAGGAAGAAACCAGAAGGCTCCTTCTTGAAGAACTCTCCAGACTTACAACAGAGTCTACATAACTGTGGCGGCTCCTCAAGAGAATCGAACTCTAATCGCTTGCACGATCATGGGTTTGAAGCCCACGGCCCGGGACCACCCAAGCAATGAGGGGCCTTATTCGTTTTTTCAAACAAGTGATTTTGTCTTAAAGATAGGGGTAGGAAGTTCTTCAATTAGAGGTATTTTTTGATGACGTCTTGTGTGTCTCGCTTCCACTCGACACTCTTTTTCGCAAGAGGCGTTGACAAGTTGCCCGGGAGAGGTTCGTCACGAGGGAGGTTTTCCACATTTGCCAACCAACCACTTGTGCTTAGAGTAATGGGATGAATGGCCTCTCCTTCCGTGGCCTTAATCATCATTTCACGACCATGGGCAAGCTGATAGTAAATCTCGGAGAGCGGCTTCTTTTTGAGAATCAAGTGAACCAGTCGATCCCAGCACGTCTTTGCAACCAATGCGCGGCGAACTCGACTCTTTTCATCAGTACTGAGAATTCGATATTTGTCTAATGCAGTATTGATGACTTCAGATGCATCGTTGAGATATACATCGATTTCATCCTTGTTTACCCCAACAGCATCGATATTGATTATCGATTCAGGTTCATTCACTGAGATTCCAACTTCAAAAGAATTTCCTTCGGAACCAATTGAAAAGCGAACTTTGCCGTCAAAGGTCTGACTCTCTGGTTTAGAATATTCTTTAAGATATACACCAGGTTTGAGCGCAAGCGCGTACCATGCTACCCGAAAGACTACATCAGATTCATCAACATAATTGATAGCCAGTGTTGATTTCTCTGTCTTGGAACCACTACTCAAGCATCATCCCTCTACTCAGGTAGTTCCTGTATAACTACTGGCCTCCTTATAGAGTTTAGTTGTTGCATTTTCAACGTCCTTTTTGGATGCCCCTATTGCTGCGTTCATCACAATATAGGAGTGAGGATACCCATCAATGCAGGAACCATATCCTCCAGCCTCTATTGCCCTAGGGCCTGTGACACGACGATTATAGAGACGACCCCCCAGATCATTTGCATCTATCCCCTCAAGTGTCATTGCCACAGCTATTTCATTGTCCACATCGAGAATCCGTTGTTTAAGGTTAGAGGCGATTTCCGTCGTACGTTTCTCCAGCAGTATTTTGTTTTCGATTTGTTGCGCCCTTAGTTCCTCATAGCCATTCAGACCGTGAGCAAGAAGAGCTGCCAAAGTTTGTACAATAGGCGCAGCACTGGCACGTCCAGCATAAGTTTCTGAAACCCAGTTCATAGTTTCTTCATCAGGAGATACGGCAATTGCTGAACCCACTGGAGTCATGAAGTTCTTGTCCCCGCTCTGAATAATTACATCCACCTTACCAGCATCTATTGCAGATGAAAGGGTCTTCATGATTAAGGAGGATTGTACACCATATGCATTATTCACGACCAAGGGTAAGTCATTATCCTGACATAACTTTGCAATCTCCTTGACTGGGTCTGATTCCCGTGGCGGAAAGAAGGTAGTAGTTGCAAGAACTGCAGCATCAGCATTCTTTGAAATCGCCCTCTCAAGATCGCCCAAATCAGTCTGGACTGCATCGTCTTCAAGAGCTGTGGATGTTGTGATTACTTCTAAGCCCGCAAGTTCTATTCCACGTTTTGGTGATGCGTGGTCTATTCGTGGAAAAAGTACGCACTTCACTCCCTTCTGACGTTTCAGAGCTGCCATAGATAGTGCAATGGTCATACCCGTTGAAAGAGGAAAAACAATGCCCGAACGAACATTATGCAATCCGAATTTTCGCATTGCATCCAGGGCTACTTGATTGGCAGTCTGCTGCATCAAAGATGCTCCAGGTGCCTTTGGTTGTGGTGCAGTAAGATGGCCGCTACGCCCAATACCATGATTGAATCCAGCGGCTAGATGTTCAACATAAGGCGATACTACTCTCCCCTCCCTTTCACCTACTCGAGCAGCAGCCAAATCCTTGTCAGTATCCATGGAAGAGAGCACTTTGAATAGCAGCTCGAGTTGTAGGTCAGTAAAAGAGCCAAGTGGCATTTTTCTTTGATGTAGAACATTTCGAATTGGTGATAGAAGTGACTCTAAAGTTGTTTCACCTCTTCGTAACATATTCTCAGGTATAAGGTCCTGAAGCGTCTTTTCAATGTCCAAATTGATACTCCTCCTCTATTAGTCGTTCGTATCTTATCTCCTCCATTTCAGCTACGGGTTTTTCAAAGACCACAGAAACAACTCCACGGGTTCCGAAAGCATGGCGGATTACTCCTTTTACACCATTTGTTGACCATACAAAACTTCCTGTAAATTTCTCTGCAATCTCTTTGTTTGAAGCCAGACCTTCTACCAAAGTGTCTTCCTCTCGAATTCGCAATACGTTCCCTTTTCGGATACGTTTCTTAAATAATCGAATATTAGAAGGAATGTCAGAAACTGTCCCGGAACCGACAATTCGCATAGCATTCGGGGGAAGGTCAGTTCGCATTAGCAAAAGGGGCATCCCTCTCTCAATACCAACAGAACGCTGAAGCAAGATGGCGGCCTCAAACTCTGATTCATCAGTTTCAGGTACAACAACAGGCACACCGGCCTCTCTTGTATAAGGAAGAATTTCTGAGGTTATTGTGGGCATGCCAATTGTCGAACTCAAAGTCATTCGGTGAGTGATTTTTCCCCTATACAGTGGATTTCTTATAACTTT
>CAYMLT010000009.1:0-20133 GCA_964391265.1 uncultured archaeon | reverse complement strand
GAGGGCGTTTGCTGAAACTTCGAGTGACCCAGGCTCGCAGAGGTAATCACCCCGTTTCAAATCATTACTTTCGATTGCAGGGATGTTTATTCCAACGCGGTCGCCGGCCTTCGCAATTTCTCGATGGTCCCCAAAAGCTTGTATTGACCTCACTTTCGCATTCTTTCCAAGAGGGATAATACTAACTATATCATTAATGCGAACGGCTCCTCTCAGCACTGTACCTGTAACTACCGTACCATGCCCTTTCTTGCCAAAGGCATGATCAAGAGGCATCAAGAATGGCCCAGATGTGTTTCGTTCTCTGGGTACCAAGTGTTTTTGTAGAGTAGCACGCAAATTATCTAGCCCATCACCAGTAAGGGCGGATACTCGGACAATATCCAAATTGTCTACTGCTACACTTTTCATTATCCCTCTTATTTTGGTCTCAACTACATCAAGTTGAGCCGCATCAACAAGATCACTCTTTGTTAAGGCGATTACGATTGTATTAATTCCAAGAGATCTAAGGACAATGATATGTTCACCAGTTTGTAGCATTGGACCTTCATCCGCAGATACAACAAGAATTGCAGCATCAATAATATTGGCTCCGGCGACGACACTGCGAATTAAGTCAGCATGACCAGGTGCATCAACAAGGGTTACAACAAAGTTTCCAAGGTTGAACATAGTGAACCCAAGGTCAATAGTGATACCTCGTTGCTGGGATTGAGGATGTTTATCGAGTCCTGCAGTAGATACTTTCTCGCTCAAAGCCCTTGCCAGTTCAGTCTTGCCATGGTCAATATGTCCCATTAGGCCAATATGAACTGGAATCGATTCTGGCATGATACTCTTTGCTTGCAACAGCGAATATGATGTTAAAGCCTTCGTCAGTAAGATATTCAGAACAGCAGAGTAGTTTATTGGGAGCCATGCACTACCTCACTGCATGGTTTCAAGGTCTCTTGAGAAGATGCTGCTCATTGCAATTGGTCTAACAACTGTCGTAATGGTAGGTGTACCGGTTCTACTCTATAGTATGACTATCATATCTAATGCATCTCAGTTGGAAGTGGCACAAGAGTTTGCGGAAGAACTTCATAATGCTACAGCACAGGTTGATCAAGGCGCGCTAAGCGATTTCTCCAGTATAGTAGTTGTTCCTCAATCCGTCGAAGTGAGTGCCCTAGGCAATAGCCTCACTGTATTATTTCAAACAGAAGGTGGAGAGAGTTATACCTGGACTGAGGTATATAATCATTCAATATTCCTTGGAGGCCCATCAGGAACTGGAACACACCTTCTAGAAATCAGTCTTAACGAGGATATACTTGAGATAACATTCGCTCCGCACCCCTAGACACGTTCTCTTATCCATCACAATGTTTTTAATGCTGCCTCAAGTTCTCGCCTCGAACAGCCCCGAAGGCAAGGACTGAGTACTATGGCGGAAGATGCCGAAAGGTCAGAAATCATAGAGGAAGGCGAAGAGCAGTCCGAGTCATCGGAAGAGCCAGTAGTGGATGATGATGCCAAGAAGGTCGAAAAGCCAAAGGGCAGAAAGATTTCAAATCCATTGGGTTTACTATTCAATACCAGAATGCTGAGGAGAGTCGTGCAGATAATCTTCTTTCTGGGAATTAATGCTTACATCCTAGCCGCCTGGTTTCCAGAGGCGGTAACTCAATTTTGGATTGGATTTAGAAACGCACTACCCACATTACCAATAATAGCCCCTCTAGAAGGTGATTATTCTGCAATAGCTGGCTCATTTGATGTCATGCAGAGAGAATTCACAAGTGGAATCTTTCCATTCTTTACCCTCGGTGCTATGGTGATAATTCTCACAATACTTGGTAGGTCAGCCTGTGGATGGGTCTGTCCAATAGGAACGATACAAGACTTTGCCTCATTACCAAACAGGGAGAAAATACGACCCTCGCCAAGTACTGAAAAGGAGTTACGAAGACTCAAAGGGTACATTTTGGTTCTTGTAATGTTCTTCACAGCGTGGGTAGGAATTACAGTTGCTCTGGGTACATCGGAGGCACTCAAAAGAGCCATGAATATTTTTGCAAATGCAGCGTTCGATCCTTTCAATCCCGCATACATTCTTTTCGTGGTATTACCTTCACAACAGTGGCCGAACAGTTTCTCTAATCTATGGTTACTGGGACAGTTGCAGCCAATTATTTGGTTACAACTAATCTTTGTGGCACTAATTGTAATAGTGTCGTTTTGGTTCCCACGATGGTTCTGCAGATGGATTTGTCCGGCAGGTTGGTTCTATGGACTGTTCTCAAGAGATGCACTTATTGGAATCGGTAGAAATCCTGCAAGATGCACACCAGATGTCTGTAACGTATGCGAAGTTGTGTGCCCAATGAATATCAGAATCAGAAGATTCCCATACCAGCACATGCACAGCGCTGACTGCATTATGTGCCTTGATTGCAGAAGTCATTGCCCAAATAAAGCAATAACACTACGCTTCTCGTAGTTGCTATTCAATAGACTTGATGAAATCGGAAAACTGATCATTTACTTTAGAATAGAGGTTCATTAGATAGAGGCCAAACTCAGTAACATTGGCCCCACCGCCACCCTCTTTTCCGCCTTTATAGGGAATAATGAGCTTGGCATTAAGTTTCTTCTCGATCTTTTGGATTACACCCCAAGCATATCGATAGGACATCTTGAGTGCCTTCGAAGCTTCAGTAATAGAGCCAGTAGTGTGAATGGATTTCAAGAGAGCATATGCCCCAGGGCCAAAGACATAACCGCCCTTATGCTCTAACCACAACTTATAGTTAGGAAGCAAATTGGGAAGATTTCCGGATTCATTTGGAGTCATAAGAGTTGGCATCCATCATTGCAGGAATGAAGCCCGACATCAGGATAGAGGATAATAGTTAGTGACCCCACCGCATTCTTTCTGCTTTGGTATCTTTCTTATGAGCCTTCTTTACCTTCTTCCAATGGTCCTGGCAGAGGTATGTCTTTCTCTCACGGGAGTCTTTGACCTTCAGACCAACTTCTGTTACGCTTGATCCAATACGTGAAGCAGCAAAAGATCTCTTGGATGGTTTGTCGCAACCAGTGATGCTACAGATTTTTTCTTTAGACCTCTCCAATGTCTACACTTCATTCATCGATGGGATGGTTGTTCATTTAACTATAGTGGCCGAGGAATAGCTCTTTAGCCACCACTAGGTGTCAAAACAGGACCTTTCGAAAAATCGAATAGAATAGCTTCATCTTCACCATATTTCAAACGAAGTGAACTTGAGCTATCAACCATGCCAATCACAACAGCAGACATCGAATGACGCATAGCAGTATTTGAAATGCGTTTGAATTTGTCAGGAGAAGCCGATACCAAGAATCCTAAGGATATGAACATTCTAATCCAGTCTCTGAAATCTATTGTATTCGGACAGTGCTTTTCAACAGAGTCTAAATCAATTGTTCCACCTTTTCCAGAGTACTCCACCATCATACCAGCGGTTCCTACAAGTCCTGCAACAGACACGTCTTTTGAAGCATTTACCATTCCAGATTCTGCAAGTTCGTTCATTACAGCAAGACGAGATACAACTTCTGAAGATTCCCGATGAGTTACGGTATCCCACCCAAGCTTGTAGCTGGAACCGCGTTTTCCATTCTTATCATAAAGAAGCACAAGATTATCTCCTGTTTGGGCACCGCCTGCAGTGAGCATTTCGGTCTTCTTTACGGTACCAGTTGCTGAACCTACAACATATGTCGATTCCGATTGAGGATTTGTATGACCTCTGACAATAGGAATCATGAAGGTGTGAGAACCCTCAATAATGCCATCCATGATTTGATCACCGATGGTTTGGTCGGAATAGGATAACGCCACAGCAAAAGATGTGGGAATTCCTCCTGCGGCATAGATATCCATAACATTAGCAAGAACAACATTGAACCCTGCCGCCCTTGGATGGTACAAACATAGCTCTTCAACAATAGCGTCTGTAGTCAAAAGGATCATTTCATCAGAATTGGTACCGATTGCTGCAGAATCCTCGCCAAGGGAATGCGGAGAGTCTCCTTTGTATGACTCCTCTCTTAGTTTCCTGATAATCGCAGGTAAAACAAATTTCCGCGAGATTCCTTCAAAAGCGCTGAGCAATGCAATAATATCATTCAGTTCAGTCAAGAATACCCCTCAGCGAAATCCGCTTATTTCATGGGGGGCCAGTCATGAAGCCGATGGCAAATGCAGCTTGGCTGAGCAATAATCCAAGCGCAAGCATTGACATACCTACCATGAAATAAATGAGCGCTCTCATTTCAGGCCTAACTTCTTCAAACACTATATTCACCTTCGACCGAGTGCGAACTAATTGGTGTTGCTTATAGAGCTTACGGGACGAATATATGCGTGTCAGTGCGATCTGCACTACTATGCTTTCAATTTACTTCTTAGTTTCTTCGCATACTTTTCGGGTATTGATGAAGGATCAACCCACGGTTCATCCACTGGTTCAGGTATGGGTGTTCTTACGACACGGCCCTTACATTTGCCGCTATCCGTCATCCTTCTATCTGCACATTTACTATATTGACACCAGGCATCATCGCATACATCGTCAAAGGATGTACACCACGCCTCTTTCTTTCCATTTCGTGTTCGAATTTTCAAAGCACCACGATTCTGATGGCATTGAAATGCTTCACAGAACGGTGAGCAATCGGGGAGTGACTTATCCATTAGCTCATCTCCTATCAATCACTAAAGCTTAAGTTTTCTACTTCTTTATTTTCTCAGCTAGCCTAACAACATTCTCTAGGGTTTTTCTACCTCGTGCAATGATATCCATGGATCTCACTGTTTCCTTCATCTTGGTATCGTATGCCGTTTGCGAGATATCGCCTATCTTCAATTTTGCTTCGAGACGACTCTTCTCTCGACGAAGCCGTTTGCTCTCGGAGTTCATGTCCTTTAGCCACTGTTTTGCTAATTTGAGAGAAGATTTCAAATCCTTTCTGAAAGATTTTATTCGAAGCAGAAGTTTGGTTTTTTCTTCTTCGTAAACACTCTCATCGATTTTCTTCTCTACTTCTTTTAGCTTCTCCATTTTGGCAACTTGCTTCTCAAGATTGGCCAAGGCCTTCTTGAGGGGCAATTCACCCTGCACTTCTCTTAATTCGCGTCTTCTTGCTTTGGTTGAATCAAAAGCGGCGCGAAGTGATTTGGCGCGTGCCACAAGGAGGTCCTTATCGGCGTTTTTAAGGTCAAGGGCTTGCCTAGTTGCACTGATTTCATTTATCAGCACATCCAGATCCTTATCTAGACCAACCAATTCCGCCTCAGAGAACAGGATTGCCATAGATTCTGAATCCATTCCATCAATTGTGAAATTAAATTCAGGATATGAAGATGACGAGGGTACTTCATCAAAATCATCGTCTTCAGCAAAAAGGCCATCAACTATTGATTGCGAATCTGTGGAAACTTCACGTCCACTATCAGAAGTGGTTTCATGCAAAAGTTTGCCACAATATTTGCAGAACCTACCATCAGGCACTTCCTGCTCGCATGACGGGCAAACGACAATGTCGCCGGACACAGATTCTCCCACATTTAGTTTATCATCAATGCGAATAACCGCTTCTTCAATTTTCTTTACTGCGTCAATGAGGCAAGTTTTGATGCCAGACGATCCAATTTATCTTTTGAATTTACAATCGAATCTGCACCATAAGTTGGCAGAACTTTTAGTTCCTCGACCAAGAGAGCAATGGCTCTTACGGCATCAATCTCCTTCTTCTCCAGAGATCCGTCTGGAAATGTGAGTGATGCCTCTAACCACTTTTCCTTGCCGTCATCGGACGGAAATAGGCAATAGATGTAGTCATCATTGCTACAAATGAAGGAGGGAGTGTTTTCCCAAGCCTGTGCCAATAATGCACCGAAGGTCTTTGCGTTTTCAGCTTTATCAGCCATCAAATATCACCATCGTCGGCTAGATGAGTTGGATGCCATTCTGTATCCCAGCCTTATGACCTTTTCTCAAACGAGTGCAGCGTGTTTTGCATTAAAGCCTTCTATGGCTTGTGCCAGATAAAGGAGTAATATTCGATTTCTCCATCCTCTTTGACTGTCGCTATAATAAACTTCTTTCGCACACTTGTGGCAAGACGTCCAGCCCTCACGATATCTAGGGGGACAACGCCTTTTCGCTGTGGAATTACATGGACTAGTAAAGGAGCATGGTCCTTTCCAGGGCCTTTTTCGTATACAGCAAAATCTGTTCCAAACTTGAGCCCTGGACGAAGAATGTACCCACGTTTCCGTAAATGAGAGTATACAGTGAGCCGGTCTGAAAAATCATCGGCTATTTTTTTTCCGAACTGCAATACGTCATCAGCGCTTAGTTCGGTACTATTCCGAGAATCATAAACGATGAGATGGCCTTCTCGAATCAGATACACACATTCAAGAAGAGACAACTCAAGAGGCTTATCGAAATCAGCACTCTTAGGTTTACGAATACCCACAGGTTGTCCGAAATATCCCATTGAGTAGAGACGGCTGCCTTCTTCAGGATTCCAGACAATGGCCCTATCAACAACGAATTCTGCTGTTGCGGGTTTTTCAAGGGCAGGCAAAGTCACAACACCTATCTCAAGTATTTAATGTGAGTGAGAGACTGCGAATGGTAATTGCAGCATCTTCACTGAAATTAGCGATATCTTCCATGACATTGAGAAAATCTCTGAAACGAAGAAGGGTGGCAATGTCTATTTCAGCAGGATAAAGAAGTGAGAAAACGTCGCGCATCAAAACATCGATTCGCTTCTCAATCACACAAATCTCATCAGCTTTTTTCATTGAGCTTTCCATATTGATTGAGAGGAGTCGCACCGCCTCTCGTTGCTGTGTGATTATATCCATTACAGCAGTACCTATCTCAGCAATCTTATCCTTCAATACCCCTTCTGGTTTCCATGTGCCAATGGTTGCAGCGAGATGGTATCCTGCGATTTCGGCACCATCAATAAGTTTGTCGTTGTAGTGTACTAACCGAACAAGATCCTCACGTTGCAGCATAGAATTTGCGTTAGCTAATTCCACGAGGATTTTTCGTTTAATATCATCGCCCTTCTCTTCCAGCTCTGTGATTTTCTTGAGAATAGCGTCTTCTATGGTCTTATTCGAGTCAAGCCAATCAGTTAGAGCATTAACCACAGTTCTATTACTAGAAAGGGCAATCCGAAAGTGTTCTTCTAGCATATGTGTAATATTACTTACTTCGGATGTCAAAAACTTGCCATTATCTAAGACCATATCTATCCTCTCGCTGGCTGCTTGACCGCTTCGGAGATGATTTAAGTCTAACGTAGAACGGTTTCAACCAGTGATGTACAATGGAATTATGGCAAATCATCGTTGCGTTGATTCAGGGACTTGTTGAGTGGCTTCCAATTAGTAGTGAAGGCCAAGCAATTCTTTTTATCTACAATGTGAACGCCATACCACCGGAGTTTCTAATTGACTTTGTAGTATGGCTTCATCTTGGCACAGCGTTGGCCGTTATTGCCCGCTATCCTAGAACTATCCTCGATGTGCTCATGATAAAAGATCAAAAACTGTTTAGACAGCTGCTCATTGCAACCGTATGTACTGCGATAACCGCTATGCCATTGTATTTTATTCTCAAAAACAGCATTATACTTTTCAATGGTGAAATCATCAACTTCTTAGTTGGCGTTTTTCTCCTGATCACCGCGTTGGTACTCTACCTTCCAACACGTGCTTCCCAAAACGAAATTGTACTTACCGAGCCCACAGACCGAATCGCAGCAGCCACTGGATTCATTCAAGGATTCTCTGTTATTCCAGGTCTAAGCAGATCCGGTGTTACGGTGTCCGCACTACTAATGCAAAAAGTCGACAAAGAAACTGCATTGCGATTTAGCTTTCTGATGAGTGTGCCAGCAGTCTTAGGAATTCTCGCAATTGAGTTTTTCACAGGAGATGCAGTCATCACAGCAATTAATCCCATTGACCTTCTGGTGATTGAATTCATCGTATTCATTGTGGGGTTGGCAACAATGGAGTTTTTGCTTCGAGTGGCAAGAAAGGTTGAATTCTGGAAGCTATGCGTGGTACTAGCAATGATTGCAATCATATTTGGCATTCCAGCACTACTCTGACCGCTTTTGAAATATTATTGCGATTGGAGCGTTCGCCTTCCTCCATTCAGCCAGCTTTCCTTCATAATTCAGTGGAATGGGGTGTCTGCCATGATTCCCTATGATGAAGAATAGTGTGTCATCTCTTGCTTGGCGCATGAGTACTTTGATCCAGTTATCGGTCCTTCGAACTATCTTCTCAAGAAGAGTTTTTGGTGGTGTTCTATGGCCGTATTGTGCGTAAAGGCTTTCAAAATCCAAAAAGTGAAGCATCAGCAATTCACTGCGGAATATGTGTTTCGTAGCTTCAATGTATGTGTTCATATCATCTCGTACGCATACGGTATACCCAGGGTCCAGTCGTAGTTCCTCTACATCATCCTCTCGTGCCACAGCACGTACGAATTTTCCAAAGCTCTTGACATAATCAAAGAGATGAAACCCACCTACCTCAGACCCGGTCAAGATTCGCCTAGTTAGTGGTATTGCATAAGGGTCATCAGTATCGATAACGACAACTGCCTCAAGATTCTTGATGAGTGCTTCTGGTTTGTAGACCACTGCTTCAAATAATCCAAAATTATCGAGAACCACTAGGACAATTGCTCGTGGGTTGAATTTCAATACAATCTCAACATTTGGTTCAGGCAACCCGACAGGTGGTTCGATACCCAAAAGTTTGAGGATTGTAGCGGGTAGCTCCATTGCAGTTGCGCGTATCTGTGGAAATGACATCAAACAACCTTCTATCAGTTTTCCTCATTTAGGTTCCGATTTACACGCAAAAGAAAACGGAGAACGTGTTTAGGTCTTTCTTCTATGAATAAAACTGAGTTATTGGGTATCAAGGAAGGATTAATAGAGATTCACGAAGGACCTCAACTCGAATCTCCATGAAGAGTTTGAAAGATATAGTCGAAACGGATACCATCAAGTTCATTCTCAGCGGTGGCAAGGGTGGCGTTGGAAAAACAAGCTGCGCAGGAGCCCTTGCATTGCTATCTGCAAAAAGAGGCCTTCGCACTCTTGTTCTCTCAACAGATCCTGCACACAGTCTCAGTGATAGTTTTGAGCAAGATCTCTCAGGGGGAGATCCCGTACCAATAAAGGGGTTCGATAATCTCTGGGGAATGGAGATAGACACAGAAAAAGGAATGAAGGAATTTCAAGAGAATATGGGAAGTGGTGCCGCAGGGCCGGATATGGCTATGGCGTCTAATCTGTTAGGTGACATGAGTGGGATGTCTCCACCAGGCTCCGATGAAGCAATGGCATTCGGAAAAATCCTTGAGTTTATTGAGGACTCATCCTATGATAGGGTAGTCTTTGACACAGCACCAACTGGTCATACCCTAAAGCTTCTCGAGCTACCCGAGCTTCTTGATAGCTGGCTAGGCAAAATACTGACTATGCGTCAAAGGATGAGTTCCATGATGGCGGGACTCAGGTCAATGATGGGTGGAGCAGAACAGGAAGAAACGGCATGGCAAACCCTGCAGAATACAAAGGATAAAATTCGGGCTGCACGATTAGAACTAACGGACCCAGATACTACACAGTTTGTGGTCGTGACCATTGCGGAGGCGATGTCAGTCTTCGAAACTCAACGCCTTCTGGGGAGTCTGAATTCATGGCATATACCTGCCACAAACATCATCATCAATCAACTAATTGCTGAAAATCCAGAGTGCAAGTTTTGCTCATCAAGAAGAAAAATGCAGCAGACAAACATCGTAGATATTCGTGACCTCTTCAACGATTTGAATATCACAGAAGTGCCGCTATTCGATAGCGAAATAAGAGGGTTGGAGGAGCTATCTAAGATGGGTCACATTCTGACTGGAGGAACTTAGTCTATGCGTAGAGCTTGGAGGCAGAAAATATATTCTGCGCTTCTCATTATGCTATTCCTTGCATCAATAGTAGCAGCAGCTTGGCTGGTTTTCAAGGGGTAATTAACAGCTACACAAGACCTAGACAATCCTAGACAATTTCTTGTAGTTGTTTATGTAGATTGGATAGCACATATCTATTGAGGCCATCAAAACATATTACAGGACCTCACGGAGTCGTTCCCAGTGCCGTTTCCTGGGAGGACAAAACTCCGATGTCTATATTTGTTCAGTTTATAATGAACGGCAAAGTGACCTATACACCTTTAACGCGTTTCACAACAGGTGGTCGGATTTTGTACAAAATTCGGCCTCCACAGTAGGGGCACTTGACTCCGGGGAGAGTCTTGAGACCCTCGGGTGTGACCTCAGTTTTACAAGTGTGACAGACATAGACCATGGAGGATACCTCATAAATTTACTATTCTCTTTGAAGAACAACTTCAGGGGCGAAAGTAAGCCATATGAAGTTTTTCTTCCGGCCAATGATTCTACAAAGTTACAGAACCTTTCCTAAGAGAAGTCTAGGACTTAAGATATCTATGATTTCTACATCTAGCAGTGTCCCAGAGCTGTAGCCGCCTTCAACAGTGATCATAGGTCCTTCATTCATAGGGTAAACCATGGTGAATCCATGTCGCACCCATGATGGCTCAGCGGCTATACCTCTCAAAACCAATCCAACATAATCGGTTTTCTTGCTTCTATTGATTGTTGCTGCTGCTTCGTGCAGTCGCTCTGCCAAAGGATTAGTTGAAGTAGAAGCGGGAAAATCTGCAAAAGCAGAACTTGGAAGTGGACGGAATCCATAGAGAATAATCCTATCTGCGCCAGCATCTGCAAGAGTTTTCATAATCGAAATTGATTCTTCTACAGTTTCGGGGGTCTCTCCAGGAAGTCCATATATGAAATACACGAAGGGATTCATTTCGTGTTTGCGTGCCAGACGGACAGCCCTAATAACATCTTGAGGTGAGCCACACTTGCCTATCTGTTTTGAGTGGCTTTCGGACCCAGTTTCAATCCCAATATTAGGAGATGTCGATTTTAAAACTCTAGCTAATGCTGTGGCAACCTCCTCCGTGAATAAGCATGCTTTCATGTTTTCAATTGCCAAATGAGCTTCCCCCGCAGCCATCTGAGGAAGGTCAGTGATACGCCGAATCAAATGGCTAATCTCAGGGATATTTGCCGCAGGTTCGCAAGGAATAGTAAGAGGCATACCTTCCCGCATGTAATCAAGAAAATCTGGGGCTTCAAGCACGATTCTGTGAACCCCCATGTCCAGCAATTCCTCAATTTCCTTGACAATACTTCCAGAGTCTCTGCTTCTAGGTTCACCCCATACGGAAGGAACACTACAAAATCCACATCCGGGAGGAATGTCTTCCGGGCAATATGTTCGTATGGCAGGATCACTAGAATCACAATTCCCACAGTCTGTGCATTCTCGGCCATCCGGTAGAGGAAGTGTTGTTCGTCTAAAGTTCGAACATCCTCGGATGGTTTCAACATAGACCTTGCTTGCTTGATAGGCAGGATAGTCCACAATTCTTGTTGATGATGGCACATATTCGGACCATAGTTTCTTGGTGGGGAGTAGAGGTCTAGGGGATGTGACAATTGGGCGGGCTTTATCAAGAAATGCCACACCCTTGAACATTCCTAGGTCCACCTTGTCCTCCAAGAATCCCTTTTGAATCAACTCGTCGAGTGTTTCCTCACCTTCACCAATAACGAGTACATCAGGCTTGGTTTCTTTGAGGACTCTAACTGGATCGGATGCAATAGGTCCTCCTAGGAGAATCTTGCGGCGAGATCGGTTCTTTCGCCAAATGGTGAATACCTGTCTAACGACGGGCAAATCCATTGACATTGCACTTACAGCAAGATGATCGAATCGACGCACTTTGCTGGGGGTTTCCAATAAGGTTTCTACTCTAATAATCTTGCACAGAATTCCATGTTTCTCGTAAACACCAGCAATTGCTCTAGGGCCACATCCGATAGAGTCTCTCGAACTTCTTCTGAGTCCAGTTCCTGCACTGAGCGCATCCACAATAAGTACGTCGGTCATCGGATATCTACCCATTCAGTCATTGTGACTCTTTACTCTTGTCCAAGAAGATTTGAAGGCTTTAAGATACAACTTATATGGGGCATTGGAACACTACTATAACTAGCATAGTGCTAAACTAACTATCAGGAGTAAGTAACTTAGTGTCTGATGAAGGCGGAATTTGTTCAAACTGTGGTCTTCCCGTTGACCTTTGCGTCTGCGAAACTATCGCACAGGAAGAAACACGGATTACCGTAAATATCGAACGACGAAAATGGGGTCGACTGTATACCGTCATTGAAGGCTTTGACAAAACGATTGACCTGGGTGATTTGGCTTCTAAATTAAAGGCAAAATTAGCTTGCGGTGGTGCTGCAAAGCACGGTCATGTGGAGCTTCAAGGCGACCATCGAGCCATGATTACTGATGTTTTAACCAAACTCGGTTTTCCAACGGAAAAAATCGTAGTGGATTGGGTATTCCAAGCTCGTACACGAAGATAGCCCAGATTGATGACAGGTATGTTCCTGTTTTACAGGGACCTCATCTAGAAGGGGCTATTTTGGCGAGATTCAGGACATAGAGAGTGTGTCGATTCCAAGTTTCTTCACAATTTCCTTGTATCGATTGCGTACGGTAACTTCGGTAACGCGAGCTACCTCAGCAATCTCTCTCTGTGTTCTTCTTTCGTCTAACATTATAGATGCAACATATATTGCAGCAGCTGCAAGTCCGAGAGGATCACGACCAATTGTGAGTCCAATATCGCGGCTCTGCCTAAGAATCTCTACAGTTCTGAGCTGAACCGTACTTGATAAAGCAAGTTCTGTTGCAAAACGGGAAATATAGTCGATGGGGTTGGATAGCGGTATCCTGATTTCGAGCTTCCTTAATAGCAATCGATAGCATTGGCCCAGTTTTTTCTTATCCACTCGAGATGCGTCGGCAACTTCATCCAAAGGTCTTGGTTTAAGACGAATACGACAGGCAGCGTAGAGAGTAGCTGCAACCATAGCTTCGATTGATCGTCCGCGCACAAGTTTCTTTATAATCGACTTTCGATATAGTAATGCAGCAAGTTCACGAATAGGCTTTGGAATTCCCAGTTGAGATGAAAGCCGCTCCAGTTCAGACATTGCTTGAGCAAGGTTGCGGTCTAGCGAACTATGAACGCGAGAACGAATCTGCCATTTTCTTAGGCGATATATCTCGGAGCGTCTGGTTGGACTGAGTTTCTTGCCGGAGTGGTCGCGGTCCCTCCAATCAATTACGGTAGAGAGACCTTTGTCATGTACAGTATATCTCATTGGTGCGCCAACACGGCTTCTGGCATCTGACTCTTCAGAACTAAACGCCCTCCATTCAGCTCCCGTGTCTATGTGATGAGCAGACAAGACAAGGCCACAATCACCACAGACGCGCTCCCCCCTTGCAATGTCTTCCACAAGCGAAGTGGACCCGCACTCGCTACAAGTTAGTAGAAGATCAGAAGCTTTGGAAAGATTCTTTTTTGTTACCCTTCCATCTATTTGTTCCACAGTTGCTCCTCCTAACGCCTAATTTATTCGTGGGTAGTGCTCTGCCTCGGAGTCGTGGAAAAGTCATAGATATGAAGACAGTCTCCCGAGCCCACCCTACAACTATTGAAAATTCCCTTTTAATATTTGCGAGAAGGCGAAGTTGACATCGACAGGTAACGTACCGCCTGCAGATGTCAAACGTGTGAACAGGTGATTTGATTAAGTTGTTTGAACACGACTTCTTTCTGTTATTATCACAGTATGCTCATGTTGAGCAACAAATTCTCCCTTCTCTTCAGCAAGGATGTTATGTCCAATAAGGGCACCGTTCTTTGACAACTCGCGCATTGCCATTTTCATGGTAGCATGTCCCATTCGTTCTGCAATCCATCGCTCAGCAAAAGGAAACTCACCGTACTCCTTTCGAGCAATTCCAAGGAATTGCTTAGAGCCTTTGAATCGCACTGGAACTCTTACAGGTAGTAGTTGATAGATAACTGGGTCTGGAAGGTCCGTAACATTGCCGGATCCGGTTGAAGCGAAGGTTTCAATCGCATAGACTTCTCCTTCTTCCACCAGTACTTCCGATTTACCCGATACACAGGGAACCTGCTTGTCGGAGTGAAGTTCGTACTCCTTCATCTGGTGACCGGACAACTGTCTAATGGGCTTGAACCCAGCACTCACGATTGTATCCTCAATAAGAGCTCCGATTGTATTTAATTTGGCACCTGGACGCATCATCTTGATGGCTACGTTAGTGGCATCTTCGGCCGCTTTTACAAGACCTTCATGATCAGGATTTAGAGCAACGGTGAATGCAGAGTCAGAAATACATCCATCAATATGAGCACCCACATCCACTGTAACGAGGTCACCTTCCATAATCTCGGTTTCATCATTTAGTGCAGACGTATAATGCGCAGCAATATTGTTGAGAGCTATGTTACAGGGGAATGAAATTCCTGTTGCGTTCTCCCGGATAAAGTTCTCTGTGGCATTTACTATGTCCAAGACCTTTGTTCCAGGTTTGACCATTGGGCGTGCGAGTTCCAAAGCTTCACGAGCGACCACACCTGCACGTTTCCATTTGTCCCAAGGATCGTCTGATTCTTCGACTTCCGTTTTATTCGTCTTCTCATCTGACACTTTCTTCACCATGTACTAAGCTCCGCTGCTCATATATAGACACATAAAAGTGACGGTGGGAAATACGCATTCCTTAGATTGGTGAAAATTAGATATTAGTCAAGTATCTCCGTTTAGATTAAAATCTATTTCATCTATGTTTTCTACATGACTTGGTGCTATTGGCTTTTGAATCAACATCAACCCAAAAGCGGCAAACGTAAGAAATACTAAAAATTCCTTTTATCACAATTCGACTTTTCTTCCCATTTGCCTCTGGTCTCCTAGAAAGGTATTTCTTTGAATAACATTTAATCCAAATAGCAATAAGTGAGAATTGCATCTATAACCTGAGGAGTTGTAGGTATGGAGGATATTGAATACTCAGACCTATCACAGTTGGCTCGATTGCACATCTCAAAGAATGAAGCAACTATCTGGATAGTTGCAGTGATTGGTAGCGTGATTTGGGGGTATATTCAGGGTACTGCTGAATACTGGGAGGACACATCTGTTGCACCTCTTATCAACTCCATGAACGTCGTTTCGTTTGCCATCACTTTGGGCATTCCGATTTTTCTTGCTGCGGGACTCTTCTTTGCAAGACCCTATTCACGAGCGTACCTTCTTGATTTGGCAGATGAGGGTAAGAGCACTCGGAAAGTCCTCTTTCAACGATTTTCTGAGTTATTCGTCTTGCTTTCCATCTATAGTATATTCATGGTACTGATAACTTTCATAGAGCCTATCATTCGTTCACTAAGGTTCAATTCTCCTATCACATTGACTCATTTTCTCCTTTTGCCTGTTGCACTAGTTTCGACAATAATAGTCGTGACGCTTCTTTCAGCTATTGGGGTGCTGCTCACCTTAGGCACAGATAGTACACTTGTTTCAACTGTTATTGGAACCGGAGTTGTGGTCATCCTTGCAATGTTAACTGGTTGGAGTGTACTTGGCATGGGGAATACTGCGTCTCAAGCCATTGCTCTACTTAGTCCCCATAATTTGGTTCGTGGATTGGCTGCCTACCTGTCCGGATTTAGCTTTGAATCTTATCGTCAAATGGTAATGTATCTTGGTTTTGCAATATCTGTTGGACCCCTCATATTGACATTAATAGTGTTCAGCCTACTTTCATTTCTCTCTCTGGTGGTCAGCATCAAGGTATTGAAAGGAAACATGAATCGTTGGCCCTATCTTGTGGATATCATTCAAGAGAGAACAATCTGGGAACGTACGCCACATGAACAAGGCGCAATCACACTCAAGCAGCATATTCGCAAAAGTACGATTCAGAAAGGGATAACCGTATTCTGTGTTTGTATCGTGTTATCACTTCTAATGGTTGGAGGGAATACGACCACTAACGCACTTACTTCAGAGGTCACTCATGCACATTATCGGAGTTCTGATTCTGGAGATGAGCTTGTACTAGGAGGGTGGTTCATCTTAGAAATCACCACCGTTTCATCCTCAGTAGGACTAGAGATTGAAATTTATTATGACGTAGATATCATTAGTTGGATGGCCAGCCCCGAACCCGTTAGATTTCAACACGGTCTTCTAACAATAACCCAATCAAGTTTTGAATCTATGACTGAAGTCGAACAGATATCTCTCTGCAGTGAGTCTGAAAATAGAACCCGGGTTCAAATGCATGGAATTTCAAGAAGTGTAAATGTTGGATCTACTTCCTCGTCCTTTTTACTTGTACTTCGTTATATTGCCGTTGAAGAATACACAGAAGATGCTCATGCTCTTGTTGATATCACGGTATTTCAACACATTGCATAAACAACATTGCAGATGAAAAAGTGAGTAACTTATCGGCTATTTTATGATACCAATCCCTTCTCTCGTATTTATAGCTCTATTAGTACTTCGAGCACGACCTCGCTCCAAACTTCAACAAACATGGTTAGATGAAGATGACAATAGTTGGGGACCGACCATTCACATCGATACGGAGGAGTAAATCACTCCCTTCATTGTTTCTCTCATTTTCTAGCAATCAACAATCTTGATACCAAGTTCTTCCAAGCCACTGCTTGCACGGGATATTATCTCCTTCAGTACCTCTTCTGTAACTCGTTTTGTCCTCAGATTGATTCGAATTTCAGTTCCCAATGCGGTGTATGGAATTCCCTGAGATTTGGCCATTTCAGATGATATGCTGAACACTTCCACTTCTTCAATGAAATCATGTTTTTCTACAGACACTAACTGAACAATCGCACTAAACTTACGACTTGTAGTAGACTCTTCAACTGCAATCTCAGAAGACATTAGCTGAGGTCCCACTTTTTCAATTTCTTCTGTGGAATCCTCATCCACTTCTTCAACGTACTCTGAGTCAGCATCACTCTCATGTTCTGTGATAATAGCATCATAGAAGTGTGAGTATTCCTCGATTCCAGGAGGTATCCAGAGACCTGCAAGACCTGTGACATTGACCTCAACATCATATCGTTTCAAGGATTCCGAGTCAACCAACTGTCTACACTCTGCCAGTAATGCGACATCGAAGATACCGAATCTCTCCTGTTCGAGGTTCTTCAGACTTGAAGTTGTTTGAATTCCGTCGATGTCGACTCTCAGGTACTTTTTGGACCCTGCTCCTTTCAACCTCTCATCAATCTCAATTTTCAGGATCATATCCCCTGATAGCGTTGTTTTGAGCAGGTCGCTTGCAGTTGTTGGATTCTGAAGACTCTCTGGATAGAATGAGTATCTATGCACGTTTGGTTTTAGAATTGACAGATGGAGCCATTCATTCTTCTCTCCCTTGACAAGCTCTACTGCATCATACTCGACGTCAGATGCATAGTCCCACTTCAGGTACGTGTCTTTGACGCGAAGATATTCGCCTGTTCGAAGTGGCTCTCTCAGGAATCGAACAATTTCATCGGTGTGCTCGGTTTCCTTTCTTGCAATTGTTTTGGAGCCTTCTTTAATGGCCAACACATACTTTTCCTTCTCGGTATCAATAGTTAGATGACATGTGACTTCTCGGATGTTACCCGACCACGATGCTGCTTTCGATAATAGGTCAATCCGAGCTGAGTCGACAGTTCCCACAGTTGAAGATGGCCTAAATCCTTGGAGCATCACGAACACTTCTGGTGGAGGGTCGGAGATCCTCACCCATCGGACTGGGAAATCTTTCCCCTTTGGAGGTGCCCCATACTCCAGTACGCCCATCATTGACCACTCAGTATCATCATCAGATTCTGTTTCCATGTAGAGTATATCATGACCGTCAACCTGTGCAATGATGATTTTCGTTCTATCCCAATTTTCGGACATAGCTGCTTGAGCGTCTTCACTCAGCTGTTCAGGATCTATGACAGTCTTATACCAGCCATGCCTGAAGTATACCGATCTTAGGTCATCAAGTAGTGCTCCAATGATCTTGGTCCCTCCCTTCTTGGGGACTAACAGCCATGCTGTGGTGCCATCTTCTGATTCATGCCAGATCATCTCACCAGTACGTTGGGCAAACTGACGTTTCTTGGGTTGGGGCATATCATTCATGCGTTTTGCTCTCCTCTGTAAATTTGAGTGGATTGCCTGATAGTCATATTTTGATGTTGTTTCATATTCGGAAACCTCTCTTGGTCTGAATCCAATCTGATGAAGTTGCCATTCAGCAACACTTGACCAAAGGTCGATGGCTGCTGGGGTCAGATGACCTGCAAGGATGTTATCAAGAACAGAATACACTGCCAAGAACAGATTGATACCATAAACCGATAGTATCTCGCTGTTTTCACCTATCGCGCGCTGTAAGGAAGCATAATTCTTAGAGTTCAAAACGCTGACAAGCCCTTCTCTTGTCTTTTGTAACAGATACCAAGTTTCAGCACGGGAGGTATTGTTTAGCACAATCTTACGTACCTCTCTCAATGTATCAAGTAGTGATTCCTCATCAAAGGGTCCAGATAGGGTCTTTTGACATATTGAAACAATCTTCTCGCAGCAGATTGTCAGGTCAGACCCGAACAGTTGTTGGTTCCCTAAGTATTTCGCTGCATAGAGAAGTCTTCTGACCTCTCTCTCCCTTGTGATTATGTTGTCAATCTGGTCATGGTCCATTGTCGCTCGTTGTGTGGGTCTTCGGGAAACGCCTTGCCAGTCTTCCGTATATTTCTCTGGGGAGGGTACACAACCATATTTCCAGCCTCTGGTCATCAGAGAGAATGGATGACACTTTGTTCGAGTCTGTTCTCCAGATGCGATTTGTCGCTCCGTATTGAGGTTCAGTCTTGCTGTAAGTGGCAAAAATCGTCTAGAATAATCGAGTGCTCTTCCAATCATTTTCGAGTCAGGCAGGGGAGGTTTCAAATAAATAGGTCCTGTTTCATCTCTTTGTCTGAGGATATCTGGAACCAATGTAAGTGCGAATTCCTGTAGTGTGAGGATATCGTCATCTGTCAACCTGTTGGACTGCCCTTGAATACTTGAGAGATTGACCGCACGACCATACATAGGTGGAGATCTTCGTGACCGTTGAACAACTGCAGGCCGTTCAACCACACCATCCCTTCTGGAATTGCCCCGGAATTTCTCGCCCCAGTTTCTCAGATGAGGAACACGAATGGTTTCACTCCAAGGTTCGTGTTCCATTGGTAGGTCCTGAGCAATAACTCGAAGCTCAGTGTCCTGTGGAGTCGTCCAACCTAGTACGTGAGGTTTCAATGGTAGGTTCCACAGTATCTCATCAACATACACCTGTCGTGGTGAATCATAAGGTAGAGCCTTCAGACATGACCGTTGATACCATGGGTTCATCTTTGAATGGAATCCCCCAGAGTCGATCCATATGATGTTAGAACCTGATGTGGGAAGATGTATGAGGAAGGTATCTTCCAATATCCTTAGTATGTGTTGACGGCTAGATGGAACGAATCTACTGAGTTCTGCCCATCCATCCACGACTACAGTCACTTTACCCATATTCTCAAAGATAGACTTGACCGCTTCCTGTAAATCTCCATCTGCAGAACCTAGAACGATCTCATTGACTACTTTGTTTAGATCTATGAATTCTACCCTCTGGAGTATTTTCAATAGGATCTCATGTCTATCGGAAGAAATCTCTTTCTGTCTGAGTAGTCTATCCAGACCGAATCTAGCTCGCCGCACTCTATCACTGGGATAATCACCAAGAAGGTCTAACCATATGATTCGCTGTTTCTTTTTCTCATGACGGACAGTTTCTTCAAGATGATTTAGCAGATGCCAGTTCTTTGCAATCCAAGCTGCAGCCGCGCCTCCAGCTGAAGAAGAGGGAACTGGGACGTAAACGGTGAGGAGTCTAACATCCTTCACTCGATATTGAAATGGATCAGCAAAAGTAGGAACTTCAAGAGGC